>JANXYT010000002.1 GCA_025355915.1 Holophagaceae bacterium | reverse complement strand
CTTCCAGGCCCTGCTGGCCGTGGGACACACGGTCCACGCGGTGTGCCCCGACAAGAAGACCGGCGAGTCCATCGCCACCGCCATCCACGATTTCGAGGGGCACCAGACCTATTCCGAGAAGCCTGGGCACCGGTTCACCCTCAACGCCACCTTCTCGGAGGTGAAGGCCGAGGATTACGACGCCCTGGTGATTCCCGGCGGCCGCGCGCCCGAGTACCTGCGGCTCAATCCAAAGGTGCTGGACCTCATCCGTCCCTTCTTCACCGCGAAGAAACCCGTGGCGGCCATCTGCCACGGCGCCCAGCTGTTGGCTGCGGCCGGTGTGCTGGAAGGTCGCACCTGCTCAGCCTATCCCGCCTGCCGAGCCGAGGTGGAGCTGGCCCGCGGGAAGTACGCCGAGATCGCCATCGACGGCGCCGTCACCGACGGCAACCTGGTCACCGCCCCCGCCTGGCCCGCCCACCCCGCTTGGATCGCCCAGTTCCTGCAGGTGCTGGGAACCCGCATCACGCTTTGACCAGGCCGCGATCCGGCAGCGCTTGTTTAGGGGCGCGGCCAAGCAGCTGTGCCTGCATCCGGTTGCCAGCCCGCGTGATTTTCGAGAAGAATCATATGGCCTGTCGGGGGTGCTGTCGCCGATGCGGTCGAGGGCTTGCAGCCCCCTGAATGCCAGTTTTCACGCCCAGGATGCGACCCATGCCGAATGACTTCCCCTTCTTCAAATTCCACGCGTTGGGAAACGACTACGTCGTGATCGACCCGACGCAGGCGACCTTCGAACCGACCGCAAGGCTGGTCCAGTCCCTTTGCGACCGCCACCGCGGCATCGGTTCCGATGGCATCCTCCTCGGCCCGTTGCCCGTGCCTGGAGATCCACAGGCCTTTGGCCTCCGGGTCTTCAACCCGGACGGCAGCGAATCGCAGAAGAGTGGCAACGGGCTGCGCATCTTCGCCCGCTACCTCCTGGAAGCCGGCCACGTCCACGGGATGGACTGCCGGATCCACACCACCAGCGGCATGGCAGAAGTCCACTACCTGGCTCCGGATGGCAGCCTCGTGCAGGTCGACATGGGCCTGCCCAGCTTCAAGGCGGGGGACATCCCCTACACGGCGGTGGCCTCCCACCAAGAAGTCCTGGAGGCCCTCCTCTACCTGCCCACGGGGCCCGTCACCATCACCGCGCTGAGCGTGGGCAACCCCCACTGTGTGATCTTCCCGGGGCAGGTCTCCGCCGCCGAGGCCCAACGGCTCGGGCCCCGGATCGAGCGCCATCCGGACTTTCCCAACCGGGTGAACGTCCAGCTGGTCGAGGTGCTCGACCGTCGGCGCATCCGCATCGAGATCTGGGAACGCGGCGCCGGCTACACCCTGGCCTCGGGCAGCAGCAGCTGCGCGGCGGCGGCGGCCTGCCGCCGGCTGGGGCTTGTGGAGGATCGCCTGCGGGTGCTCATGCCGGGCGGTTCCATCGATATCGCCTTCACCGACCAGGGGCGGATCCTCATGACGGGTCCCGTCCAGGCCATTTACCAGGGGCGGCTGCATGCCGGCTGGATCCCTTGACCACCCGACCGCCGATTCCGAACACATCGCCCCATAGACCCTTCAGCGCTGCCAAATGGATTCCACCACCGGGCACGAGGCCCGCAGCGTTGCCTCGCGAAGCAGCAGCAGTGGGTTTCAGCGCCCGGCCCAGCTTCGAGCTAGGACGGTGGCAACAATTTGCTGAACGACGTAATCACACGGCTACGCGCGTTCACGCGGGCCGAACGCGTGGGCCTCAGCGACGACCTCAGCCAGCTGTCCATGGGCCGGGAGGGTGGACAGGACCTGCGCGCGGACTTGACGCAGGCCCAGCCGTTCCCTTGAGGGCTACTGGACGCCCAGCAACTCCACATCGAAGATCAGATCGGCATTGGGCGGGATGTCCCCGCCGGCGCCGCGGGCGCCGTAGCCCAGGTGCGCCGGGATGTAGAGGGTGCGCTTGCCGCCCACCTTCATGGTCATCAAGCCTTCGTCCCACCCCTTGATGACCCGCCCTACGCCGATGGGGATGGGCAGAGGCTGGCCACGGTCCACGGAACTGTCGAACTTCTTGCCGCGCTGGCCCTGGTCGGACAGCCAGCCGGTGTAGTGGACCGTGCATTGCTGCCCCTTCATGGGCGTGGCGCCGGTCCCCACCTGCGTGTCCACGTACTTCAACCCTGACTCGGTGGTGATCATCTCGGGCCCCTTGGCTGGCTTTGCGGTGGCGGTCTTCGCAGGTTTGGGTGCGGATTTTGGGGCGCCAGGCCCAGGGGTCTGAGCGGCCAGAACGAACGGCGCCGCCAGCACCAATGAACAACCCAGTACGTGAAGCTTCGACATAGGGCCTCCGGTTGGGTTTCATTCTAGCGAAACCCCACGCCCGTAGGACTCATCTGTACTGCTCTACCCTTGGGGGCCATTTCAACCCGCGTGCGCGAGTCGGATGAGTCCTTAGGCAGCTACGACAAAGCCCTGAAACCGTGAGGCTTCAGGGCTTTTCTGGCTCCGGAGGAGGGATTTGAACCCCCGACCTAGTGATTAACAGTCACCCGCTCTGACCCCTGAGCTACTCCGGAAAGGGCAAAGATTCATTCTACCGGAGGGCGGCGGAGATTCAAGCGGGAGGCTCGGGGCCTGTGATCCGCGTCTGGATCAGTTCCGCTGGAGTTCCATGAGGATCTGGCGGGCGGAGGCCTTGAGGGTGTCGATGACGCCGATGCCCTTGTTGGCCACGGCTTCGATCATGGGTTCGTTCCGGAACCGGAGGAGGCGCTCGATCTCAGGTACCGCGGCGGCCGAGGGCATGTCCCGCTTGTTCAGCTGGAGCACGTATGGGATGGAACGGATGTCGAACCCGTTCTCCTTGAGGTTGGTGGCCAGGTTCGCGATGGACTCAATGTTGGCCTCCATGCGGGCCTTCTGGCTATCGGCCACAAAGATGATGCCATCGCACCCACGGAGGATGAGCTTGCGGCTGGCGTCGTAGAAGACCTGGCCGGGCACGGTGTAGAGGTGGAAGCGGACCTTGAAGCCCTTGACCATGCCCATGTCGAGGGGCAGGAAGTCGAAGAACAAGGTGCGGTCGGTCTCGGTGGCGAGGCTAACTAGGGTGCCGCGCTTCTCGGGGTTGGCCTGTTCGTAGATCCACTGGATGTTGGTGGTCTTGCCACAGAGGCCCGGGCCGTAATACACAATCTTGCAGTTGATCTCGCGGGACGCGTAGTTGATGAAGGTCATGTCGCCGTCTCGGCCTCAGTCGCCGAACAGGCGGTCGATGTCTTCGTCGGTGATCTCGGAGAAGGGGCTTTCGAAGCGGCTTCCGCCGTCGGATTCCTTCTGGGCGCGCAGCTCGACCTGCTCGAAGATTTCCTGGAGTTCCTTACTCGCCTTCTTCACCCTCAGCCGGACCAGCGCCAGGCTGGAATTCTGGTCGAAGATCACCACCAGGATGCCGCGCTTGCCCACGATGGAAATGTGCAGATTGTCCTTTTCGCCCTCGTGGAAGAGCAGGCTGAACTCCTTCTCCCCGATGAGCTTGGCGAGGCCGTCCGTGGCCGCCACATTGCCGGCGGTCAGGGAGGCGAGGCTGGTGGCATCGATGCTCTTCACGTCCCCGGCTGCGGCGATCTGCTGGCCGTTCTTGTCCACCAGGAACACCACCTTGGCGGAAGCATCCTTCTCGAGGCGGCCGATGATCTCGTTGAGGAGTTTGTACTCCTCCTCGAACATGATGAGATCAAGCTTGGCCACAACGACCTCCGGTGGGACTACTCCTTGGAGGATACCGCACTTTTCAGTAGGTCCCGGAACCCGCGCCCCCTTGGACCACGGCCACTGAGGCTGACAGCCCCAGGCGCGTCGCACCGGCCAGGACCATCTGGAGGGCCGTTTCATACGTCCGGATGCCGCCCGAAGCTTTGACGCCCAATCCCTGACCCACGGCCCGTCGCATGAGGGCCACATCGGCACTGGTGGCACCCCCGGTGGAAAACCCGGTCGAGGTCTTCACGAAATCCAGCTCGGCTTCGACAGCGAGTTCACAGGCCCGGACCTTTTCGTCATCACTGAGCAGGCAGGTTTCCAGGATCACCTTCACCACGGCCGGGGCGGGAACAGCGGTCCGCACCGCCTTGAAATCCGCCAGCACGGTTGCCCAATCGTTG
>JANXYT010000494.1 GCA_025355915.1 Holophagaceae bacterium | reverse complement strand
TGGACCAGGGTTTGATCCGCACCCGTGGGCACGGACCCGGGGCGGTGACGTTCGAGGGGACCCTGACCCTAGAAGAGACGGTCAAGGGCGGCGCGAAGTTCATGCACCAGAACTGCGGCCCGGCCACCCGGTGCACGGTCTCAGACCTCCGCCGGGGCGAGACCATCGTCTTCACCTACGGCGAGGCCAAGCCGGTCATCGAGGCCGGGGACTTCCGGTTCCTCCTGCCGGTCTGGATGCGCCCGACCCAGGCCCTGCCGGTGCGGCGGCCCTTCGTTCTGCTGAACGACTTCGACGGGATGTCCGGGTGGTCATGCTGGGCACTGCCCGATGACCTCAGCCCGGAAGGGCTGGTCGCCGTGCTCCGCCGCTACGCCCCCCAGGGAACCGGGTGGTTGGCCCTGGCGGCTGGGCGGACCTGGAAGCTGTCGCCGAACTGCCCACCCCTGACGGCGTTGCAGGACCTGAACCCCGGGCTGGCCGAGCGGGCATGCCCAGACTGCGGCTGGCCGTGTGGTGGCAAGGCTGCCCCGTGCCAGTGCCAGAACTCGACGATATGCCGTGGGTGTGGACTTCCAATCTTTTGGCCAATCCCCGGGCGAGACTTCCTCACCCTTCATGGCGAGCATCTTCACGTTCCGACCTTCTGTGGCTACGCCCACAAGTGCATCCGCTGGCCGTCCGTCACCGTGCTCTCCTTCGAGGACCTGATCCGGCGGGGGCGTTGACGGCCATCTGGTTCGCGGTCGTCGTCCTCTGGGCCATGGCCTGCCTGGGCCTACGGCTCCGTCTACATGGCCGCCTGCTGGTGGCAGGGACTCCGATGCGGACGGAGGACTGGGTGTTGCGTGCCCTGGGTGCCCGGTGGCTGCCCAGGGTCAGCCTGGGCCTGCTGATCGTCCAGGGGGTCCGGGATCCTAGCGTCATCATCCACGTTCTCCGTGGCCTCTATGGGCGCGATGTCCTTGCCCTTGTGGTCGCCGGGGCGTTCCGCTTGTGCGCGACGGCCACCCTCTGGGCTGAGTTCCGCGCCGTGGAGATGCACCGGCTTCACCGCCTCGATCTTCGAGCCTCTCTGGTGTGGGAGGTGGCGTTCACGGTGCACGTCGGCCTGAACACCCTTCCACCTCTGCTTTGGAGCTGACATGGGAATCAACCTGATCCGGGACGACGAGCACCACTACGAGGGGGGACTGCCATCGCAGGCGCCTCCCACGACCACACGTATCCAGGAGACCATCCTGCTCGACGAGCGAATCCAGACCCTTCAGGGACCTCTGACCGAAGCGGGCTTCGAGGTCGTGGGCATCCCGCTGGACCAGCGGGGCACGATTCCGCTCCGACGCCCCGGGATGGCCCCCCGCCCGCCGATCCTGATCACCGGAAAGGTGCGGGACTGGTTGGACAGGAACCCAGATCCAATGTCGCTCGGGGTCTCCCTGGTCAACGTGGCCGCCATCCTGGGCCACCCTGAGGGGTGCGCCACCCTGCTGCTCCGGGCACTGGCCGACCCGACCGTTCCCGCCTACAACCTCTTCTGGATGGACTTCTCCCCAGATGGTCGGCGCCACCTGATGCTCTTCGTGCGGGAGTAGCCGATGGTCCGCGTAACAGTGGACTTCGGTTACGACTTGCACAGGATCAGCATCTCGGAGACCACGTTCGCCAAGGTCCAGGCGGGTCACCCGGTGATCGTCGAGGGGCAGGGCTTCCCAGTCGAAGGGGTTATGGAGCAGGACGCCTGGGCCTTCAACTACGGCGTGGCGGGCGCCGTCCGCGTGATGACCGACACGGGTCGAGAGGTGTTCGAGGGAAAACTCGGGGATGCCGAGGTGGCAGTCCACCGGGTCTGAGGGGGTGTCAGTGGCCCTCCTACCCACCCCCAGGCCCACCACTGCTGCACCACCCCGGGTGGTGTGCTCCCTGGAAGTGCCCCACAAATACACCACAACGGGCGGGTCTCACGGGCAAAACAGGGGACTTACGAGCACCGAATAGCACCGAACTGCACTCAGCTAGTCCCTGGTGCCAGAACAGGGGAAAGCCCTGAAGCTAGTGGCTATCAGGGCTTTCGTCTTCTTGATCTGGGGCGGCTGATGGGACTCGAACCCACGACACCTGGAATCACAATCCAGTACTCTAACCAACTGAGCTACAGCCGCCGTCGGACCATCCAGATTATCCTGGGCGGCGGTGGAAGGCCAGCGGGAACCTTCGGGGGACTGCGGTCATCGAAAGACATGCCGGGGGTCCGGCCGAATGAGGAGTTCCATGAGGCGTCAGGTGAAACAGGTACTTGGGTTGTCGGCCTTTGCGGCCGGTTGCATGGCTCTGGGCATGGGACTCAGCCACGGGTGGAAGGTGGCGGCCCAGGAAGAAAAACCCGTGGTGGTGGACGCGAAGGGCCTGGACCGGCTGCCACCCATCGCGGACGTGGCCGAGAAGCTGAATCCCACGGTGGTGGCCATCACCAACACCAGCTTCGTGAAGAACCGCCGTTTTGAGCATCCCCAGGTCGGGGGGCAGGACTTCTTCGACTTTTTCTTCGGACCTGGGGGGCCGCAGCAGCGGCGCACGCCCCGGGGCGGGGAAGACGAACAGCGGGCCGCCTCCTCGGGCTCGGGCGTGATCATCTCCCCCTCGGGCGAGATCCTCACGAACTACCACGTGATCGCCAGCATGGGCGGCGGGGACAATACGCTGGAAGTGAAGACCAGCGACCTGAAGACGTACAAAGCGACGGTCCTGGGCAAGGACAAGGAACTGGACATCGCCCTCATCAAGATCGACGCCGCGCACCTGCCCTACGCCAAGCTGGGCGATTCGGATTCGGTGCGCATCGGCGAATGGGTGGTCGCCATCGGCAATCCGTTCGGCCTGGAGCACACGGTCACCCAGGGCATCATCAGCGCCAAGGGTCGCAAGCTGGATACGGGGGTCAGCTCCTTCCTGCAGACGGATGCCGCCATCAATCGGGGCAACTCCGGGGGACCGCTGCTGAACCTTCAGGGGGAGGTGGTCGGCATCAACTCCGCCATCAATCCCGCCGGACAGAACATCGGCTTCGCCGTGCCCATCAGCCAGGTGAACCGCATCCTCAAGGACCTGCGCAGTGGCAAACCCGTGAGCCGCGGCTACCTGGGCATCAGTCCCGCGGACCTGGACCAGGCCTACCAGGATGCCCTCGGCGCCAAGGAAGGGGTGGTGGTCAGCACCGTCGAGAAGGGAGAGGCCGCCGACAAGGCCGGTCTCCAACGGCTGGATGTCATCACGGCCCTGGATGGACAGCCGGTGCGCAGCCCGGACGAGGTGGTGGCCGTGGTGTCGAGCCGACGCGCCGGGGAGGCCCTCAAGCTGACCATTCTGCGGGATGGCAAGACCCTGACGCTCACCGCCACGCTGGGGGATCGCAAGGCCATCGAGGAAAAGCGCCGCCGGGAGGCCGGGGAAGAGCCTGAGGATGAACCGGTTCAGAAACCCCAGGGCGATCTGAAGAGCCTGAACCTCGAGAAGAGCTATGGCTTCACCGTCGAGCCTGCGGACCTCAAGAACCGGCTCAAGGGCGTGGTGGTGACCGCCGTCGATCCCCGTTCACCCGCTGCGGACCGCGGCATGGCCCCCGGCATGATCATCACCGCGGTGGGTCGAGTGGCCGTGAACACCCTCGCCGAGTTCAACGTCGCGGTGAAGAAGGCCGAGGGCCGCACCCTGCTGCTCTTTGTCCAGTCGCCCAACGGGAATCAGAAGGTCACCCTGGCCATCCCCCCTCGCTGAGGGTTCGCGCCTAAAGTTGCCGCAGAAGGAAGCCCCGGACGTACCGGGGCTTCCTTGATTCAGCTAGACTCGAGGGTTCAACCCAGGCTAAGGATCGATCATGGGCCAGCGCCTCCTCCTCGTGGACAGCGACCGGAGTTTCCTCAAGGAGCATCAAGTCAGCCTCGAGGCGGCTTTCGATCTCGAGGTGGCTGGCTCGACGGAAGGGGTGGTGTCGCGTCTGGAAAGCGGCGCCTTCGCTGCCGTGTTCATTTGTGTGGAAGTGGCCGACAACAAGGGCTACACCCTCTGCTCCACCATCCGCAAGAACGCGAAGCTGGATGGCGTGAAGATCGCCCTCATCAGCGCCAAAGCCACCGAGGAGGAATACCGGCGCCACCAGAGCTTGAAGGGCCGGGCGGACCTCTACCTCCACAAGCCCATCGCGCCCAGTTCCCTTGTCGCAGCGCTCACGCCCCTGGTGCCAGGCCGGACCCTGGACCCGGACAACCCTCTCGGCGAGCTGGTGGACACGGAGCTGGGCGATGATTGGCTGGATGGCCTCAAGAGCGCCCTGGATGGCCCGGCTCCCGCCTCGGCCCCGGTGTTCGGAGTTCGCCCGTCCTCATCGGTCCAGACCACCCACCTGGACGCCAAGGCCACCGCCCCCCCTGATACGAGCCGCGTGCGGCTGCTGGAAGAACAGGTCAAGGCCCTTCATGATGAGCTGCGGGCCAAGGAACAGCGTCTGGCGGCCGCGGATCAGCGCCTACAGGCGGCCGAAGCCGAGGCACAGCAGGTCCAGAGGCAGCTGAATTCGGTGACCCTGAACCTGGATGAACTGGAGCGAAGCAACCGCGAAGCCGAAACGTTGAAGGCGCGTCTGGCAGAAACCCAGGCGGCCCTGCGTGGCCTCGAAGAGAGCCGCGGGCGCGAAGGCGAAAGCGCCGAGACGCTCAAAGCCCAGCTGAAAGAGGCCCTCACGGAGCGCACGGAGTTGATCCAGCAGGTGGAAACCCTCAACCACCAGGTGGGCGAGAAGTCCCAGCGCGCGATCGAGTTGCTCAAGGACCGGGACCGGCTGTTGCGGGAATCCCTCGATCTGGAACCCTTCCAGGCGAAGGTCCAAGAACTCGAACCCGCCCTGGCCGCGAAAGAGGAAGCCCTGCTCGCGAAGCAGCAGGAGCTGGAGGCCGCCCTCGAGTCCCAAGGCCAGCTCCACACCACCATTGAAGGTCTGGTCGAGCAGCATGCCAGCCTCGAGGGGATCCATCAGGCGGCTTTGCTCGAGGTGGCGGGCTACAAGGAGAAGGCCCACACCCTGCAGTTGGAACTCGCTGGGCTCGAGGCCACCCTGCGCGGCCAAGGCCGCGACCTGGCGGAATTGGGCACTCAGCTTCGGCAGCGGGAGGCGGAGCTGGAGGCCAGCCAGGCGCGGGTGCTCGAGGGGGAGCAGCAGCTGCTGGCGCGGCAGGAAGTGGTCCAGCAGCATCAGGACGAGATCGCCCACCTCACCTTCCAACTCGGCGGGATGCACCAGGAGTTGGACGAGGCCAGGATCCAGCATGAAGGCGAGCGGCTCGAACTGATGGACGGCTTGGACCACAAGGACGCGGAGATCGCCCGCCTGAACCAGGCGCTGACCGCCCAGCAGGAGGCGCATGCGACCGTGGAGCGGGAAAAACAGGCCGTGCACGGCCAACTCTCCGATCACCGCGATCGCCTGAAAAACCTCGATGTCCTCCTGCAGGAGATCCAGGACAAGCTCCGGCGCGGTTCGGACCTAGCTCGGGGTTGACCGCTGTGACCCTTGTTGCGGCCCTCATCTGCGTCGCCCTCATCGCCCTCAGCGCCTTTTTCGTCATGGCCGAATTCGCGGCGGTGCGCGTTCGCGAGACGCAATTGGAAGCCCTGGTGGAAGGGGACCCCCGCGCTGCCGGCGCTCTCGAGATCCATCGTGGCCTTTCCCATCACCTGTCCTCCATCCAGGCGGGCATCGTGCTCTGTGCCTTGACCCTGGGCGCGGTGGGTGAAGGACTGTTCAGCCACGCCTTCAGCAACCTCTTCGGCCACCTGCCCTGGCCGAAGCTGATCTTGCCACTCAGTTCGGGCCTGGCCCTGCTGGTGATGACCACGCTCCATGTGGTATTGGCTGAACTGGTGCCCCGCAGCCTGGCCATCCGGTCCGCGGTGCCCTGGGCCCTGCGCACCGCCGCGCCCCTGCTGGCCTGGTCCCGGCTGGTCCGGCCCCTCACCTGGGGACTCACGAAGCTAAGCCACCTCGTGCTGCGGGTGTTTGGCGTCCATCCCGAAGTGGACGCAGAGGACCTGCTGCCCAGCGAAGCCGAGTTTCGCCGGATGTTGGAACGCAGCCAGGCCGAGGGCCACCTAGAGTTGGACCGCAAGGAGCTCATCGAAAACCTCTTCGATTTCAGCCGGCGCACCGTGAAGGAGATCGCCGTGCCCCGGGCTCAGGTGGTCTGCTTCGACCTGCACCAAAGCCTGGAGGCCAACCTGGCCCTGGCACGCACGACGCCCCACACGCGCATTCCGCTGGTGGAGGGTGATCTCGACCGGGTGGTCGGCGTCATCCACCTCAAGGAGCTGCTCTGGGCCATGCAGGACGGCCGGGACCGGGTGGATCTGCGCGCCTTGGCCCGCCCAGCCTTCTTCGTGCCCGAGATGAAACCCATCCAGGGCCTGCTGCTGGAAATCCAGCAGCGCAAGCAGCACCTCGCCCTGGTGGTGAACGAGCATGGCGGGGTGGACGGCCTGGTGACCCTGGAAGACGTGCTGGAGGAGCTGGTCGGCGAAATCCAGGACGAGTTCGACCGCGAGGCCATTCAGCTGCGGAAGACCCGCGGCGGCGCCTGGCTGGCCCAGGGCGACGTCATGCTGGAACAGCTGATCGACCACCTGGAGCTGGACCTGCAGGCCGAGGCTGGTTCAGTGAGCCTCGGCGGTTTCTTCCAGGAGCGCCTGGGCCGTGTGCTGCGGCCGGGCGACGAATTGCGCATCCAGGGCTGGCGCATCCGCGTGCTCTCCATGCGCGGGCTCGCACCCGGCCAGTTCCTCCTCAAGCCCCTGCCCCTGCCCCCGGCACCGGACGAGGCCGATGCCTGAACCCCTGGAGGGCTTCCTCCTGGCGGCGGGGCTGGGCCTCCGCATGGGACCCCTGAGCCAATGCCTACCCAAGCCCGCCTGGACGCTCCAGGGACGAGCGCTTCTGCAGTGGGGCGCCGCGGCCCTGCAGGCCCATGGCCTCCGGCGCCTCGGCTGCAACGCCCACCTGCTGCCGGAGCGCCTGCGGGCGGTGGCCCAGGACCTGGAGCTGTTCGAGGAGCGCGAGCTGCTGGGAAGCGCCGGCGGTCTGCTTCACGCACGGGGGCGCGTGGCCGCGGAACTGCTCACCTGGAATGCCGACGTATGGGCGGACGCCGTCCCCTTCGATCAGTTGAGGGCGGGCCACCGAACGGCCCAGGCCACCCTCAGCTGGCTGCTCATCCCCCATCCCGGGGGCGGCTGGAATCCAGTGTGGATGGATGATCAGGACCACGTGCTGCCCAAGGGCGTGGTGGGGCCGAAAGGACCTTTTCACTTCACCGGCGCCGCCGCCTGGTCGCCCGAGGCGCTGGCCCTGCTGCCCGAGGGCCCCAGCGAAGTGAACGACCTGCGCCCGCGCCTGCCCTTCCACCTGGGGGTGGTGGTGGAGCCCTTCCCCTGGCGCGAAGTGGGCACCGCCGATGCCCTCATTCAGGCCGCCGCAGGGTTGGCGCCGGACCAGGAGGGCCGCCTGTTCGGTTGTTATTTGCATCCTACGTCACGGTCGGTCGGCCGCCTTACCCGCTGCGTCCTGGTCCCCGGGGCCGCGCCTCCGCCTTCCGTCACCGATGCGGATGCCTTGTGGTTCGAGGAAGGTGGGAATCAAGTGCGGCTGGGGCTCTAGGCCTTC
>JANXYT010000490.1 GCA_025355915.1 Holophagaceae bacterium | reverse complement strand
TCCCCTTCCAGTCGTCCGGGCGGCCGTCGATGAGGATATGGGGTCCCTTGGTCCCGGGGTGGTGCCCGATCAACCCGTAGTTCTCCTCCACATCCATGGCGTTGAACCAGAGAGGCTTCCGATCGGCCCGCAGTTCGAGGGGAGAAACTTGCCAGGTCTTCTTGAACCATTCGTCCATCCAGGCAAAGACGATGCTGCCCGCATAGCCCGTGTCGTAGATGTTCTTGATCAGGCGCTTCGTCAGGCGGGCCTGGTCCTTTTCCTCAAGGCCCCCGTGGGTCATGCCCTGGGGCTGCCAATGCGCCGGGATGCGGGAGGCACTGAGGCCGAACTCTGACACCAGCACGGCGTGCTTTTTGTGGTACGCCTTGAGTTCGCGGAGGTAGCCCAGGTAGCTGTTGGGGCCCTCCTCATCGCGCACCTTCGCATAGTCGGCATCCAGGTTGATGAACTCCGGGTAGTTTGGATAGACGTGGTAGCTTGCGAACAGCCCCCCCGGGAACGCGGGAAGGGCCGTGAACTTCTCCATGTCGATGGCCACGCTGTCGTCGTCGAAAACCTCGGCCTTCAGCTCTGCCACGTAGGGCAGGCCCAGCTTCTTCAGGAACCCTTGCTCTTCGAGGAAGGAGGTTTCACTGGGGTGCGTCATGGGGTCGAGCGTGGGCCAGTTGGTGAAAGCCACGGGCCGCTGCGCGTGGTAGGTGTCGTGTTCCAGGCCGATGAAGATGTCCATGGTTTTGGCCATGAAGACCTCGGTGGCGTGGCCTTGGCGAACCTCCACGAAGCGGCCCTTCCAATCCGAGTCGCCAGGATGATGCCGGTTGTAGGCAATGACATTGAAGGGCTCCCACTCCCGGCCGAGGATGGTGCCGATCCACCAGCGGCTCACATCGGCGCGGTAGTGGCCCCCGGTGGCCCCCGGCCGCGGCGGAAAGCTGGCGCGGCCGTGCATCAGGTCCACCATGCGTCGCATGTCCTCGCGGTACGCTGCGAACCAGGTGAGGTCCCCGAAATCGTCCCCGGGCGGGGGTTCCACCCAGACGCCATGGAGTAGGTAGATCGGGTGGGCCGCCTTGAGGTTGTACTCCCGCAGCGCTTCGTAGAAGGCCGGCGGGTGGATCGTGTAGATTCGAATGGCGTTGATGCCAAGCTGCCCCATCTCCGCCAGCCACCCTTCATAAACGGGCTTCCCAGGGAATTCCGTGGGGAACTTGCCGGGCAAGGCCGCACCCAGGTTGACCCCCTTCAGGTACACGGTCTTCCACCCGGTTCCCTCGCGAATTTGGAAGCCCGCCGGGTTGGTACGGAAGGGCAGGGAGAGGTCCGTGGGGCGTGGGGAGGGCGGTGGCACCGTGTCTTCCATGGGTGAAGCTCGAACGAGCAGGGCCTGGAAATCCTCCCGACTCGGGTCGAGACGCACGGCTTCCTTGGCCATACGTCGGGCTTCAGCGGCTCGGCCCAGACGTTCCTGGCACAGTCCCACCCCAAAGGAGGCATCTGCATAGGAAGGGGAAAGCTCTAGAGCCTTCTGGAAGTAGGCAAGCGCCTCCAGGACCCGTTCCTGACGCAGGGCGGTGAATCCAGCTCCCACCAATCCATCGACATCATGGGGGGTCTTGGCCAGGACCGCATCGAAGGCCTGCCGGGCCGCCTCGAGGTGGTTCTCGCGGAGCAACCGGTGGCCCTCGGCCGGATCCTGGGCGAGACAGGCCAGGGCGATGCAGAAGGGCACCCAATGCCAATTCAATGGATGTACTCCTTGAGATTCGCCTTTTCGACGGCGAGCTGAGCCTCTAGAAACCGGATTTCCTTTAGGAGCACGCCACGCTTCCGGGCCATGGCGCCGAGGTGGCTTTCGCTATATCCCACGGTCGTCAGGTCCTCGTCGTAGATGGGATCTCTGTAGGCTTCCTCGGGACCCACGACCTTCCAGCCGTTGGAATCCAGCATCCTGAGCAGATCCGGCATGACGAGGGCGTTCAGAAGGTTGTGATGAAGGAGGAGCGTATGAACAGGATCCCGGCCCAGGAGTTTACGGCCTAGGTCGCGGTGGCCCTTGAGGATGCCGACAAGGTGCTGAAGATACAGGGCCCGAACCGGAGCGATGTCCGCATCGGGCTTTTCTTTCAGCAGCGAATGCAGGCGTTGATTGAAAAACCAGTCATAGGTCGGGATGCTGACAGGCGCTGAACCGTAGCCCTGTTCCTTCAGCATGACTTGCACCGCCTGCCGCTCCACCACGCCCTTCCCCTCCAGGAGGAAGGGGAATCGCAGCATGGGCCAGTAGCCTGGGAGCGGTCGGATCAGGCGGTCCAGCCGGAGCAGGTCTTCCTTGAAGCGGGCCACGCCGATCTCATCAAGATTCGGGTGGCTGTACGTGTGATTTCCGATGCGATGGCCGGCCTTGCCCCAGGCCTCCAGCCATCGGATGCCCGAGGGGCTATCCCCACCGCGGATGCCGTTGGCGAAAAGGACCACCCGAACGTGCTTCTCCCGGAAGGCTTCCAATAATCGGCGGTTCCGTTCATCTCCAGAGAGCTTCGGTGTTGCGTCGAGGTTCGGCCCGTCATCCATGGTTATGGATAGGGATTGGCCCGCCATGATGGTGCAGAAGAAGCACCAGACGATCACGCGGACAAAGGGCAGAAAGAACATGGATGCGATTCCTTTTCACGCGGACCCATGCATTTTTGGATGGGGAACCAGGGTCTTCATTGTCATGGTGAATCAGTGTCCCCTAATCCATGGAAATCGACGGGTTTGCCGCAATTCTTGGTAGACTTTTTTTACGATGAGCCGACTCTGGCCAGAACCTACCACGATCCTGGTGGTCGAAGACGACCAGGCGACCGCCCGGATCATCCAGGCGCGCTTGGAAATGGAAGGATTGAAGGTCTTCGTCGCTGCGAATGGTGTCGAGGGTCTGGAGATCCTGCATCGGGAGGAGATCGACCTCGTCACCACCGACCTGATGATGCCGGCCATGAATGGCTTCCGCCTGGTGCAGGAGATCCGCGATCTGCCCCCACCCAAGGGACGGGTCCCCATCCTGCTCATCTCGAGCAACCAGAATGAACAAGACATGGTGCGCTGCCTGGCGGCGGGCGCCGACGACTACATGATCAAGCCCCTGTCAGCCCAGGTCCTGGTGGAGCGCCTTTGGCGGCTGCATCAGCGTGCCTTCAGCCCCGGCTGAGACCTCATGCATCTGCCCTCGGATCTGGTATTCAGGGTCTTGATCTGGGGAACGGTGATCCTGGCCAGCCTGGTGACCGGTCTCGTGATCACCGGTGCCGTGATTCAATTCCAGCGCGACCGGCAGAACCGCCGCCGCATCACCTTGTTCCAAGCCTGGGAGCGGGATCTCACCGATCACCTCTTCAGTGCTTCCGGCACGGCAACCCCCTTCCCTGAGATCGCCAAACGCGACCGGCCCGTGTTTCAAAAATTCCTGGCGAGGTATCACTCCACCCTGGCCGGCCAGGAAGCCGAGGCACTGAAAAGCCTCTACCTGCAACTGGGCGTGCACGACAGCCTACCGGCGCGGCTGCAGCACCGCCTGGCCATGGTCCGCGCCCAGGCCGCCCAGGAAATCGGCGCCTTCCGCCTGACGGAATACCTGGAGAAGGTCGTCCCCCTGTTGACCGATCCGATCCCCTACGTGACCCACCTGGCCGCCCAGGCCCTTACGCGGAGCGGCGACCTTCGGTACGCCCAGCCGGTGCTTGACTGGGTGCTGCGTGAGGAACGCTACCAGCGGGACCGCCTGTTGCGGGTGCTCGAAGGATTCGGCCCCGAGTTCCTTCCCTGGCTGGAGGAGCACCTCGATCCCCCAGAAGTGGCCCCCGAACCCTGGATCCTCTTCGCGCTGCTGGCCGGTTCCCACCGCCATCGCCCGAGTGAACCCCGGCTTCTGAAACTGATCGGCACGCCCCAGGTGGACATCCAGGCCTCGGCGCTGAAGGCCCTCGCCGCCCTGGCGGACCCACTGACCTACCCCAAGGTCGAGCCCCTGGCCCGGCACGAGGCCTGGCCGATCCGGGCCCAGGCCGCGAAGGCGCTCGGGTTGATCGGCGGTCCCGATGCCGTCCCATCCCTCATGGAGCTGACCTGCGATCCCGTGTATGAGGTGCGGCGGAACGCGGCCCAGGGGTTGGCCGATCTCGGCCATGCGGGGACCTCGGCGTTGACTTGGCTCGCCGAGGATCCCACAGCAGATCGTTTCGCCAGGGACATTGCCAGGGAACGCCTGGAATGGACTGATGAGCGGGGGCATCAATGAGCTTCCGCGGCTTCGTCACTGTCTTCATCGAATGGGGCATCCTGGGCTACTTCCTGGCCCTGCACCTCACGCACCTGTCGTTGATCCTCCGCGCCTTTTTTTCGATCCGGGGGTACCTGGACGAGGTGGAGACGGATCGCCTCGATACCGCTTTCGAAACCAGCTACTACAAGCCCATGACCCTCATCTGCCCCGCCTACAACGAGGAAGCGGGTGTGGTGCCCAGTGTGAATAGCCTCATCAGCCTGCGCTATCCCGAATTCCAAGTGGTGGTGGTGAATGACGGCAGCAAGGACGCCACCCTTGAGAAACTCATCGCGGCCTTCAAACTCAAACCCAGCCAGCGCGTGCTCCGTCAGCTGCTGCCGACCAAGGAAGTGCGCGGCATCTACGAAAGCGCCTACGTGCCGAACCTTGTCGTGGTGGACAAGGCCAACGGCGGCAAGGCGGACGCACTGAACTGCGGGGTCAACCTGGCCCGCTATCCGCTGGTCTGCTGCATGGACGGCGACAGCCTGCTCGAGAACGATTCCCTCCTGCGCATCGCCCGTCCCTTCATGGACCGGCCCGACCTGGTGGCCTCCGGTGGCGTCATCCGTCCGCTCAATGGATGCAAAGTCACGGCCATGGGCATCCGTGGCATTCATCTGCCGGACTCATGGCTGGCCCGGTTCCAGATCGTGGAGTACCTGCGGGCCTTCCTCTTCGGACGGATGGGCCTTGCGTCACTGGACACCATGTTCATCGTGAGTGGCGCGTTCGGCGTGTTCCGCAAGGACCTGATCGTCGAGGTGGGCGGCTTCGAGACCGCCACCATCGGCGAGGACTTCGAACTCGTGGTTCGCCTGCATCGACGCCTGCGCGAATGGAAGCGGCCCTACCACATCACGCTCGTGCCTGACCCGGTCTGCTGGACCGAAGTGCCGGAGGATGCCGCAGTACTTGGGCGGCAGCGGAACCGCTGGCAGCGCGGCCTGCTGGAGACCCTCTGGAAGCACCGCTACATGTGGTTCAACCCGAAATATGGGCGCGTGGGCCTCTTTTCCATGCCCTACTTCATCTTCTTCGAGGCCTTGGCCCCGGTGATTGAAACCCTGGGTTATGTGGTGTTCGCGTGGTCGCTCTGGAGCCACTCCATCAACAGCACCTTTGCGATCCTGTTCATTTATGTGGCCTTGCTGCTTGGGGTGCTCAATTCCGTCGTCTCCGTGGTCCTCCATGAGATCAGTGGCCACCGGTACCAGGGCTTCAAGGCTTGGTCGCTCCTGCTCTTCACCGCCGTGGCCGAGAACTTTGGGTACCGGCAGATGACCGTGTGGTGGCGGCT
>JANXYT010000474.1 GCA_025355915.1 Holophagaceae bacterium | reverse complement strand
AGCGGCCGGTGCTGCTGATGAATTTGGAGACCCGGCCAAGAATCACCACATGCTCGGGGATCGTTACCCGGCCGCCCGACTTCAGCGAGACCGTGGGGTGTTCCACCTGGAAGCTCATGGTCTGATCGGGGTCCGTTCCGGTCCAGGTTGTCCACACCCGCGCCAGATCCTCGGAGCTGGTGGGGTTGAACCGGCCAGTCAGGGTGAACTTTTCCACCGTGGGCTTGGGGGCCTTGGCCTGGGGCTTGGCCGGGGTCTTGGCCGTGCCCTTCAACAGTTTCCCCAATTCGGTGATGGCGCGGTGCTTCATGGCCGCCTGGGTCTTCAGGGGTTGAACCTTGTCCGAAGCAATGCCAGCGGGCACCTTCTCCGCCTTGGGGGCGGTCTTCTTGGCCTTCGCTGTGGCCTTGCGCGTGGTCTTCGCTTTCGTCATGTTCTCAGGCTGCCTTGCTGCCATCTTTCGCGTGGCCGCACGGGGACGCTTTTGCCCTGCGGGTTTCGGGTTGAAGGCCAAGGCCTGCTGGAAGCCGCCAATCGTCCAGGTGGACCCGAACATGGTCTTGGCCGCGGGATGGGCCAGGCCCATGTCTCCCAGGCGATCCAGGGCCTTCTGCACGTCACTGTCGGGGGCTCCTGTGACCGCGACGAGGTCCGGGATCTGCCAGTCTCCCTTTTTCAGCAGAAGGTAGAGCTTTTTCTGGAGGCCGATGAGCGCATGGGCCTCTGGTGCGGGGTTGGTCTTCACGTCCTGCCCTTCTCGGATCCGCTTTGGGGCGGGGTTGATGTCATAGCCCGCGCCGCGGAGCTGGTGGAGGGTCTCCCCATTGATTCCACTGGCTACCAGCACCACTGCGCGGGTTTCCCCGATAGGCCCTAGGGCCTTCTCCAGAGGATCCATGCCCGCTGGGTTGAATTTCGACAGGTCCACAAAACGGGTTCCCTTGAGGGCCTTCCCAACTTGTGCCGTGATGGTTCCGCCCGGGTGAACCTCCCAGCCTGCGGCCTGTAATTTCTCCAGCTCCTCCCAGTGGAACGGCGCACCATCGGCTCGACTGATTTTCACGGCCCGGGTTGTGCCTTTGGGTCCGAGGATCCGCGCCGCTGCCTTGCGGTAGTCCGACTGTTCTTTGTCCCATTCGGCCTTGAGTTGGGCGCCCTCTTCCTCGAATTGCTTTAACTTCTCGCGGTCCAGCTTCTTCGCTGCCGCCACTCCATCGCCGGTCATGTGCTGGGCCAAGTCACGGGCACGGACACGGGCCCCGCTTCGACCTCCAGGGCCGCTGCGTTCCGCCTTGTAGCGGGCGCTTCCGAGGTCCACCGCGCCGCGGCCCGCTGATCCAATCCGGCCTTCCATGACGGCCTTCCCCCACTTCGTTAGGGTCCAGGCGCCGCCCTTCGCCTTCTCGATGTAGGCTTTTGTTTTGAACCGTTCCAGCATGGTCTTGTGAATGCCGCTGATGGTTCCAGATTCGTGAATGTCCCGAAGGGCATCCCGTCGCTTGACGGCCGCGCTGGGTTTCCGCCCGATGGTGCTCATGCGGTCGCCTTCCGGACCACTTGCGAGGCCATGAGCACAGTCGGAGCCGTCACGACCAGCAGGGCGATGGTTGCCGCCCCGCCGAGCCAAGCCCACACGGGCAGGCCGAAGAAATCACCCGTCAAAAGGTCAGCGAGGGTGGGCACCTTCTCCATGTTCCCGGCCTGGCGCAGGGCTTCCGCGGTATTTGCAGCGTTGCCAGTCGAGGCATAGCCTCCCACTGTGGCGCTATTCGTCGCCTGGTTGTTGGTGTTTCCGGCCTTCCGGTAGGCTTCTGCAGCCTGGTTCGCCAAGCTGATCTGTGCCTTGAATGCCGCGCCCGCGCCCTCTCCCAGGCTTGCGATTTTCGAGCGGATTACGGCGGTTTCTGTGGCGAAGTAAGTCACGGCCGCGCCCAGAATCTCCGGGGCTGAAAACGGAACGACAATGTTCCGCGATGTCATCAGCCCATTGAGGCTTTTCAACTGATCGCTTTGGTCGTTCTGGTACAGGTTTCCGAGGGTCCACTGACTCTGTGAGTCCAGGGTCAGAATGTCCGCCCATTGGAGCTGTGAGACCGCTTGCGCCTTGGCTGCCGCGATGGTGGTCCAGAATTGCCCAAGGTTATAACGAACGTCGTCCAGCTTTCGGGCCGTGAGGCTTTGCATGGCCCAACGCAGCCACTTTGCGGGCGTTTCAAGCCAACCCTGGACCCTGAAGGTTTCGGCATACATTAGGCCACCACCAGCAGGAGGCCGATAGCACCGGCCGCCAGCAGAGCGGGCATCAGGTAGGACGTGGGCTCAGGTGCGCCAATGCCTGCTCCGCCGCCTGCACCTTGGCCAGGCATTCCGAGCGCCTGGAGGCCGGGCATGAACCCTGCGCCCTGGCCTGCCGAGGAGGGCGCCTCTGGCGCCAAGGCCTGCCTTCCGATCATGGCCAGCACTTCGGGCGGGATGATGGTCTCCCCGGCCTGGTCGTTCGCCTCTGCGATGCCCTCTACCTCCTGGGGCGAAAGGGTTCCGAAGGCCTTCCCGGCAATGAGCTTCGTCATGCCAGATGTGACGTAGGACCATCCAGACGCCGCCTTGGCCCCCACCCATGCTTTCGCACTTAGGGCCATGGTTTTCACCTTGGCAAGGCCCGACATCATCTTGGCCGCGATGCCCGCGCCGCTGCCCATGGTGTAGATCGTGATGGCGATGGCCGCCGCGATGATGATCCATTTCCAATTCTTCTTGACGAACCGACCCACGTCCGACGCGGCTTTCTTCGCTGCCACGTTGATTTTCGTGTGAAGGCTGTCCACGTTGTCGATGATTTTGTTGTCGATTTTAGACAGGTTTTTCGCCAACTGCGGGCTGACGAGTTTGATCGGGGCCAGGGCCACCTTGGAAACGGTTTGCGCCACCTTCTTGAAGAAACTACCAAGGCCCTCCATCTGCCCGTAATCATCCAGCGGCGACATGGGTTTCCAGCCCATCGGCTGGGGCATCATTCGCACCTGAAGGGCTGCCGGGTTGAAGGGCTGATGGAGGATATAAATGTGGCTCATCGTTTCCTCGCTGATAGCAGCACAAGCAGAACGACACCGCCCGCCACTCCCATGACGAGGTAAAGGTTTTTGACGCCGGGGATCAGCTCCTGGTCGAAGAAACCGGCCGCGGTCGCGGGCTTCGCTGGAGCTG
>JANXYT010000427.1 GCA_025355915.1 Holophagaceae bacterium | reverse complement strand
AGGACCCGGAGCGCATCGGAGGAGGTCATATCAGGCTCCAGGACAGGCGATCAGAGTGACGGCGTGAGGGTCAAGGTCACTGTGACGTCCGGCTGCAGCACGGTGGGGCTTTTCAGCCGGAGCCGCACCGGGTGGTAGTAGGGCGCGGTGGTGTTCACGGGGAGGACGAAGGCTTCCGTCGGTCCACCAGATCCCGTGAAGGAGAGCGTGCGGGGCATCCGGGGCAGGTCCACGTCGATCTGGGCACCGGCCGGAAGAGCCGGCGTGATGGTTGCGGACAGGACGCATCGCTTGTCGGCGTTCAGGCTGAAGCCGGCATAGAAAACTTCACCCTGAGAGACATTGGGGTAAGCGCCATTCACCTGGGTCGCTTTGGCCATGCTGAGAACCACCGCGGGGAAGGTTCCGGTGGGATCCGTGCCCCAGTCCGCGACAAAGGAAGCGTAGGTGCCGGTGGTCGGGCGAGGCCAGGTGATGCCGAAGGGACCGGCGAGGGGCGTGAGCACCCCGTCCGGGAATACCGCGGCCAGATCGACGGGTTCGGCGGTGGACTTGGCCTCGCTTAGACGCTTGAGCTGGCTATAGATGTTGAGGGGTTCGATGTCCCGGGCGGTGGTATCGGTGGCGGCGTTCGTCAGACCGATGGGGGGCAGGAAGAACCGTGCCGCTGCCGAGGGGTTCAGGGTGCCCCAATCGGCGGCGACCCCCGGCGAAGTAAGGCTGTTCGCCTTGAGGATGAGTTCCCAGGCGAAGGCGCGCAGGACGGGCGCGGAATAGGGCGTCTTCTGGGCAGCGGTCAGGCCGCTGAGGTCGCGAATATCCCGCACCGGGGCCGCCAGGGCGGTGCCCTGGGTGTCCGCCAAGTAGGGGGACTTGAGCACGTTCGCGGCCATGGCATCGGCAAGACCTTCGATGCGGGCCAGGTCGGGGCTGAGGTCCGCGAGGGCCGCGCCCGAAGGAAAGAGGGCGTTCAGGGGCACGGAGAAAGTCCGGCCATTGTTTCCCGCGAAAAGGACATTCCTCGCCAGCAGGGGCAGGATCACCCCTTCGTCCCAGGCGTCGTCGTTGGTGGGGCCTCCACCGAGGGATCCAAAAAAGCGGAACACTCCGGTGGAGGGTTCGAAGGCATTGGGAAAGAGGGCGCGATCGTACTCGATGTAAGAGCCCCTCGTTTCCGTACGACCGGGCCAGTAGTGAAGATCGAGGACGGACCCTGGCGTGGCGGCCCCATAAATGTTCACGAAGGTGTAGATCGTGTCCCCGATTCCCAGGATGCGGCTGCCGCTGCCCAGTCCGGCCGTCCGTCCAGGGAGGCTGGTTTCGAGCACGGCCTGGCGAACGGCGTTCTCGGCGTTGTTGACTATGGCGGGATTCAACAGCCACCAGGAATCGTTCAGGCCCACGGTGAAGTCCACGGTGGCATTGGCGGTGATCGTTGAACCCGGCGCGTTGACATCCGCGGGGGCCGTGCCGTCAGCGGCCTTTCGCATGGCGTATTGCAGCCGATCAAGAACTGCAGTCGGGCTGCTGATCCCTGCGGGCTCTGCAATGAGTTGGATGTTGGCGCCACCACCGCTAAAGGTGCTGAGAACCTCCACCATGGTGGGTCTATTCTTCTCAAGCGTGAGGGAATAGAGGCCGGTGCTATCGGTCACGACCGAGGTAGCCGCGATCCAGACCGGGGTCTTCGTACCGTCCGGTTGCGTTTGATCGATCTGCTGGTAGACGCGAACTGTGACGCCCCGGGCGGGAAGGCTCACGAGGTTGGCGGCGACGCTGGCATCGGCCAGTCCCGTGGGCACGCCCTGGGCGTCCTTGACCAGGGGCACCCGTTTGTAGGTCACCGTTCCACTCACCGTGACAGATGTGGAGGCAGTACTGCCTCCACCCGAACTACCCCCGCACGCCAGGGCCACAGCCAGAAGGACAAAAGCCCCCAGGGTCTGGAGGGAAGCTCGGTACAACGGCATGACCACCTCGAAACGGCGAAAGGACCAAGTCTATCACGGGCTCCCGGGCCGATCCCGCGTGGGGATCAGGAGGTGCGCTCTCTTCGTGTGCCGCGGATGGCGGGGAAGTTCAGCGAGGCGAACCGGAACCGAAACGGGCGTTTTGGGCGGCCACTTCCGCTGGGATCTCCTCTTCATCGTTGAGGACTGGCAGGGGGTTCCGCTGCAGCCCATCGATCTTCAGTTCGAAGTGAAGATGGGGGCCCGTGGTGCTGCCGGTGAGGCCCACCTCCGCGATCTTCTGGCCCCGGCGGACGATGTCGCCCTCCCGCACCACATTCAGCTTGTGGTGGGCATACAGGGTGACCACCCCGTTTCCGTGCTCGACCACCACGAAATTCCCGTACTGTTTGTGCTTCCCGGCCATCAGAACCTGGCCATCGAGGGCGGCGTAGACAGCGGTGCCGATGGGGGCAGTCAGATCGATGCCGCGATGGCGGCCCTTGTAGCGAATGCGCTTCTTTCGCTGGTTCTTCACCCGGACGGTTTTGGTGCGCATCCGGGGGCCCCAGGCGGAACTGATGGTCCGGGTTTCCACGGGCCACAGCAGATCAAGCCGCTCCGGGTCGGCGGGCGTGAAGGTGGGCAGAAGGGCCTTGAGTTCCGCCTCTGAGACGGGGGGCATCACCGGCTGCATGCGGGCCAGAAGCTGGGCGGTGGTGCCCGGAGCTTGATGGGCATCCAGGTCCGCGGTGCTGACGGAGCCACCGGCAGGCAGCGGGGCTCGTAACTGGTACGGGATCATCCGCTCCAAATGAGGCATGGGTGTGGACACGACGACCGGCCTGCCGGGCAGGGCGGCCAGGGCGGCCAGGGCGATGCGAGGGATGGCGACCGTCGGGTCATTCGATGGGGGCGCAGTCGACGCGACTCGCGGCTCGCGAAGATTTAGACGGGCGCCCACGGCGAGTTTCGATAGGGACTTGCCGGGATTCAGGTCCGCCAGTTCAGCCAGGCTCAGGCCGTTGGCCCGGGCCACCGAGGCCGCCGTCTCGCCCTTGCGAATCACATGAACCGGGCCATCAGCGGGATGGGCAACTGGCCGGGAGGAAGTCTTCTTGGAGGTCCGCTTCGGAGCAGCCTGGAGGCTGAGACTGAAGGACGCGAGGACGAGGGTCAGAACGGCAAGACGCATGGGTAAACTCCCGGCTGGAACGGAAAGAGCCTGCTTCGCTAGGCCTCCATGAGGGGTGTGACCCCGGTGCTTGATAATTGGGAAAAGTCCAAATCCATCCTACCGGGTTCCTGGGTCCTTGAACATGCAAATGTTTTCCAACTAGCCCCAGACAGGCTCCCAGATCAGGGCTTCCAGGGGCACTCCGCCCAGGGCAGGGTGACGGTGCCCCGCCGCCCGCCCTCTTTCCGGAGCAGGCGGGCGGGCCCCAGGGCCATGCCGTGACTCACGGCCTTCAGCATGTCGTAGAGGACCAGCAGCCCCACGGTCACGCCCGCCAGGGCCTCCATCTCGATGCCCGTGCGGCCTTCGCAGCTCACCTGCACCTTCAGCCAGGCCCTCCGGTTGGCAGGGTCCCAGTGGTGCACCACCTCCACGGCATCGATGAGCAGGGGGTGGGCCAAGGGGATCAGATCCGACGTCCGCTTCACGCCCCCCACGGCCCCGATCCGGGCCACGGACCAGGGGTCGCCCTTGGGGCCACCGCCCAGGGACAGGGCCTCGGCAGCGGGGGCATCCAGGTCCAGGTACCCCGCCGCCACTGCCACCCGCCGGGTCACGGCCTTGGCGGAGACATCCACCATCACGGGGCGGCCTTCCGGATCCAAGTGCGTCAGTTTGGCCATGAACTCTCCGATGGTAGGACCTCGATGTCAGGCTCTGCCTGGCATCGAGATGGGGGCCCTGGGGGGGACTTCGCGAACGAAGTGACCAGGCGGTCCCCCCGGGATCATGTCACACACCCCATGAAAGGAGGATGTCGCGCAGCGCGGCGGTGTCCGGGGCGTAGGCCCGGGGGCCGCAGGCGGCCAGGGCCTCCTGGGGGTAGAAGCCGTGCCCCACGGCCAGACTGGGCACCCCGGCCGCCCGGGCCATGTCCAGGTCGAAGGGGGTATCGCCCACCATGAGGATGTCCTCCGGGGCCAGGCCCGTCATGGCCTGGAGGCGCTCCAGGGATTCCGGGTGGGGTTTCCCGTGCGCAACCTCATCGGGCGTGATGATGGGCTCAAAGAGCGGTTCCCAATCCCATTGCGCCATCTGGCGGAGGAGGGGGACCCGCCGCTTGGATGTGACCACCGCCATCCGCTGGCCCCGTCCCTTGAGCTCCGCCAGCAGCTCGGGGATGCCCTCGAAGGGCCGCATCATGTGTTCGTTCGCGGCATGGCCGAAGCTGCGGTAGGCCTGAAGGACCTCATCCATGTCCAGGCCCAGGGGGTCGAAGGTATTCCGGATGCCGGCCTCCACGGGAAGGCCCACGTATTTCAGCCATTCCGCCATGACCGACCGGGGCTGACCCAGGGCGTCCAGGGCGTGGGTCATGCCGGCCTCGATGAGGGGGCGGCTGTCCACCAGCGTGCCGTCGAAATCCCAGGCGATCAGTTTCAAGGAGGCCTCCCAGCCTCCATCATCGCATCGTCTTTGGGGAGGGTCAGGCCGAAGGGAGGTGCAGGGCCTGGATGAAGGGGGCTTCGGTGGCTTTGCGAAGCTCATTCAGCACCTGGGCCGGCACCGGGGAATCCACGGACAACACCACCATGGCCTCGCCCTTCTTCTCCCGGCGGCCCAGGTTCATGCAGGCGATGTTGATGTCGTGCTGGCCAAGCACGGTGCCGATTTTTCCAATCATGCCAGGGCGGTCCGAGTAGCTCAGCAGGAGCATGTGCTCCTCGGGCATGAAGTCCATGGCATAGTCGCGCAATCCGACGATGCGGGGGGTGCCCTCGAAGAGGGTTCCGGACACCACCCGGGAGCCGCCTGGGCCATCCAGGGTCAACGTCACCAGGTTGGAGAAGGCGCCGCCTTGGGTGGATTTGCGCTCCTCCACCACCAGGCCCATGCGCTCGGCCACGAGGCCGGCATTGACCATGTTCACGGGTTGGTCCGCGACCCGGTCCAGCAGGGCCGCCAGGCCGCTCACGGTCAGGGGCGAACAGTCCTGGTGGGCGATGGCGCCGCTGAAGCCGAAGGTGATGCGATCCAGGTTGCCCTTCATGAGCTGAAGGCCGAACTCGCTGAGGACCGCCATGAGCTTGAAGTAGGGCCGCATCTGGTCCAGGACAGCCGGATCGAAGCGCGGCAGGTTCACGGCGTTCTCCAGGGGGGCTTTGTCCAGGTAGGCGAGGATCTCCTTGGACACGTCGATGGCCACGTTCACTTGGGCTTCCTGGGTGTTGGCGCCCAAGTGGGGGGTGACCACCAGGCGCTCTTGGGCGATGAGCAGTTTCAGGGTGTCGGTTGTCGGCGGTTCTTCGGACCACACATCCACGGCGGCCCGGCCCACCTTACCGGACTGCAGCGCGGCCAGCAGCTCGGATTCGTCGAGGATGCCGCCCCGGGCCACGTTGAGGAGGATGACCCCGTCCTTCATGAGGGCGAGCTGCTCCGTGCCGATCATGCCGCGGGTCTCGTCATTCAGGGGCGTGTGCACGGTGACGATGTCGCAGCTCCGGCAAAGGTCATCGAGACCGACCAGTCGTACGCCCAGGTCCTGGGCCCGCTTGGCGCTGATGTAGGGGTCACAGCAGAGGACCTCGCACTCGAAGGCCTTCAGCCGGGTG
>JANXYT010000417.1 GCA_025355915.1 Holophagaceae bacterium | reverse complement strand
CGGACCCGTAGGTCCGGGCCGCGGCTGCGGCGGCCTCGGCCAGGCGGGGATCCCGCCGCAGGCCCAGGTAGTCGTTGGAACACACATCCACCCCGGCGGCGGGGTGGATCGCCCGGTCCCGGCCCAGGGCCCGGCGGCGCTCGGCCTGCAACTGGAGGCGGTCTAACCAGAGGGCGGGGAGCACGGAACCTCGGGGCGGATCACGGCAGGGATAGGTGGGGGGAATGTTAGGATCTGAAGGGGATCCGAAGCCGGGTCCCCCTTGGAGCGTGGCATGGATCTTCAACAGTCGTGGCAGGGAGCTTCGGAGGGGACCCGGTCCCGGATCGATTTTGTCCGAAGCGTCTATCTGTGGCTCATGGGCGGCTTCGCCGTGGCCGCCCTGGGGGCGATCAGTGCTCCGGTGGTGGGGAGTGCCCTGGTTTCCTTCGCGGGCCGGTTCTGGTTCTGGGTCCTGTTCGGTGTCCAATTCGGATCTTTGATTTTCGCCTCGGCGGTCAGTCGCAGGCGGCCCTTGAACCGCATCGCCTATGTTTTGTTTACTTACATCTCCGGCATCATTGCGGGGATTGTCGCCCTGTCGGTGGCCCAGGGGGCGGGCTACATGCCGGTCTTCATGGCCTTCGGGCTCACCGGCGTGGTCTTCCTGACCCTCACCGTGACCGCCGTCGTCTCGAAGAAGGACTTCAGCTTCCTGCGGAACTTCGTCATCGTCGGCATCGCCGTGATGTTTTTTGGAAGCCTAGCCGCGGCCATCTTCCACCTGGAGACCTTCAGCCTGATCATCTCCGGCGTGGCGGTGATCGCCTGCTCGGCGAAGCTGCTCTGGGACACCTCGGCCATGCTCCGCACCGAGGACCTCGGTGATCCCGCGGGCTTTGCCCTCTCCCTTTTCGTGAGCCTCTACAACATCTTCATCGCCCTGATGAACCTCCTCGGCGGCCGGCGCCGTTAGGGGCCATCCGGAGACCACCTGAGCCATTCAGGTTGTCTCCGCCAGGGCCCCTCATGCCACCGAAGATGCGATATTGATAGATTGTTTTCAACTGCGGCTTAGCGCCTGCCCGGCATCTAAGGAACCCCATGCTTCGTGCTTCCCTCATCTCCCTGATCGCCCTGGGTGTCGTCGCCCAGGAACCGGCGAAGGCGCCGGTTCCTGCCCCATCAGCAACCCCAGTCACCGTCCAAGCCACCGCGCCGGTGGCGGCCCCCGCCCCCAAACCCGAAGAGGTGGTGCTCGCCCGGGTGGGTGGAGAGCCCATCACCGAGGCCGACTTCCAGGCCGCCTTCCGCCTGCTGGGCCAGCAGGAGCAGATGCAGATCCTCATGGTCCAGGGCGGCAAGGATGAATTCGTCAAGCGCATGGCCGAAAGCAAACTTCTCTCGGTGAAAGCCAAGCGCCTGGATCTGGACAAGACGCCCAACTACCTGCGGGCCGTGGACCGCACCAAGGACGACCTGCTGGCCCGCGAGTTCCTGGCCAAGGAGGGCGAGGCCCTGCAGAAGAAGCTGGTGGTGAACGAGGCGGAGGTGAAGGCCTTCTACGACAAGCATCCGGAACGGTTCAAGCAGCCGGAGTTGGCCTCGGTCCGCCACATCCTGGTGTCGGTGAAGAAGGGCGAGGGCCAGCCCGGCGTGACGGATGCCGAAGCCAAAGCCCGCATCGCCAAGATTCAGGGCGAACTCAAGAAGGGCGTCAAGTTCGAGGCCCTGGCGAAGAAGTACAGCGACGATCCGGGCAGCAAGGAGAACGGGGGGCTCTACGCCGATGCCGATCCCTCGGGCTGGGTGCCCGAGTTCGGTGCCGCGGCACGCACTCAGCCGGTGGGTAAGGTTGGCGCGCCCGTGAAGACGATGTACGGCTACCACCTGGTGAAGGTGGAGGGCCGCAAGCCCGCCCGGCAGGTCCCCTTTGCCGAGGCCAAGGAGCCCGCCGAGAAGATGGCCCAGCAGGAACGCCAGGCGTCCGTGTGGACCGCGCTGATGGATGATCTGCGCAAAGAGATCCCCTTCGAACTGGCCAAGCCCGCTCCGGCACTGAAGGCCCCGGAACCGATCCAGACTCCTGAGCCGGCCAAGACGCCCGATACAGGCAAGGGAGGTGCTCAGTGAAGGCGATCCTGTCAGTACTGGCCATCCTGTTGACCGTCCCAGCCCTGGTGGCCGAGACCAAGCCGGATGTCCGCGAGGAGATCCTCGTTATCGTGAACAATCACTACGTCTCCCGGCGGAGCCTGAACCAGGCGGTGGAACAGCAGCACGCGGCCCTGTATCGCCAGTTCTCGGGCAAGGAACTGGACGAGAAGTTGAAGGATGCCCGGGAGAAGACCCTCCAGGGCCTGGTGGATGCGTTCCTGCTGGAGGACAAGGGCGCCGAGCTGGGCTCTCCGGTCACGGACGATTACGTTCGCGCCAGCATCGACGGCAACGA
>JANXYT010000403.1 GCA_025355915.1 Holophagaceae bacterium | reverse complement strand
GCCCCCTGGGCGGCCCAAAGGAATAGCCAGGGTCAGGTCCAGATGGGTCCCATCCGTGTGCCAGTGACCTTGGACGCCTTGTGGGGACGATCCAGCAACGGCCAGACACCCCAGAGGCTGGAACTGACGACCCTCATTCCTGGTGAGACTCGCACCGTAGCGTTCTCCGAAACCCAGAGCTGGATGCGCTTCCACCTCAATTTCTACGAGGCGGCCGGTGTCCCCATTAACCCGGGACTCTTTGGATGGGAGGTCTACACGATAGCCACCAACGGAGCGCTGCCCGAAGGCTGGGCAGAGGAGCGGGGCTCCTTCGGCTACTCGGATGGCGGCTGGCACAACGCCGTGGCCGGGGTTCCCTTCACCATCAAGGCGGGCATTCCCCGCTATGGTGGCCGCGCCATCGCGGGAATCGTGACGGACGTGGTGACCAAAGATACGAACAATAAGGAAGTCTATTTGATCATGCCCACCGTCACACCGGTACAGGCTCCCCTGGGCAAGGCTCAGGCTCCCCTCATCGCGGCCACGACGGGACAGGGTGAGGCATCTTCCAATGATTTGATTACGGAAATCGCCTACCCCGTCCCCATGGCCCGCCCAGGGCAGACGCTGCTGCTTCGACTGAAGGAAAAACTCCCCGTTCCGCCCCCGAAGCAGCAGCCTTAGGTCACCACCTGATTCCTGTCCGCGCACTCGCCTGAGGTAGTTGTGTCCCCTTTGAAGTCCATTCGAACCTGGCTCGTCCTTGCAATCTCCTTGGCCATGACCGGAATCCGGGCTGAGGCCACGGAGATCCCCGGCTTGGCCGGGGGGGACCGGGCGTGGGTGGCGATGCTCATCGAGGACCACGCGGGGATGCGGGAGATGGTCTGGGATGCTGCCTTCATCAACCCGGAGGTCGCCGGTCCTTTCAAAAAGGACCACCGCTACGCGATCTTGACGAAGGGATCCGCGGGCTTGATGGATCTGGGGTGCTGGGACGAGGCGTGGGCTTCGGGTGACGATGGGCGGGCCCCTGCGCTGGTGATGCGCGTCAGCCTCACACGCGATGGTTCCGGCGCGATTCTCACTTCCGGCGGCAAAAGCACCTGGCTGCCCGTCGCTTTCCCTTACACCGGCAGAGGCACCCCCACGGCCACGCTACGCGGGGCCTACCTCAATTGGCTGCTGGCCAACCGGGGCACAACCCCCAGCATTCCGCGAGAAACCCGCTGGCGGCGGGTGCAGCGGGGGGCAGAGGCCGTGGTTCGGGATCTGCTCTCCCGCAGCGGCGGCCAGCCCGAATGCCGCGTGGTGGGCATCGGCACCTCCGGCCGACTGCTGATTCCTCCCGGAGAGGGCCTGTCGGCGGGCCTGAACGCTGTGGCCCGCATGGAGCCTTCCGACAGCGGATGCATGCTGGGATCCCTGAACCGGGCCCTGGAAACCGTTCAGAACCTCAAGGCCGCTCGCGGCTGTGCGACGGGGATCGTCCTGCCCATGGGGGACGGCTGGATGCTCCACAGGGCGTACGCCTCAGGGGAGGACCGCGAACATTCCGATGATCGCGAGCATTCTGGTGATTCCAAACATTCCGATGATCAACAACGTTCTGATGACCAACAGCATGCTGAGAATCGAGACGGCTCACGGCTCCACAAGGCCTGCGGTTCGGGGGAAGCCCATGAACGATCGCATGACGATGATGACGGGACACCCCACGGGACCTGCGGTACGGCAGTAGCGTACGAATCTTCCCGCGAGTATGCCGCTCTGCTGGCCGCGGTGCGGGCCATCCGTGACACCGGGCAGGCGGAGGTGTGGGCCTGGAGTGTGGATGGTGTGCGAACCTGGTCCAAGGACTTCGTGGCCAACGGCGCCGGGCACCTGTTCTCCGCCGATGCGGTGGCTGTCCTCGATGCTTCCATCAAGGCCTGGTTGGGCCGCCACGGCCAGCCCCTCCAACTAACGCTGGCCTTCGACCAACCCACCCTCACACGGGTGGCCCAGGTCACGCTCAGCATTCGGTCCAGCCACGGACTCGTGACGGCCACCCTGAACGGACAGCCCATCCAGACGACGGGTCTCGAAACCAAGGTTCTCCTCACTCTGAAAGAAGGCCCCAATTCTTTCACCGTTTCCGCCACGGACCTATGCGGAGCCCAGGCCCAGGCCAATGCTGCCATCACGCTGGACAGCCTTCCGCCGCATATCACGCTGAATCCAGCCCCACCTATCCTCACCAACCAGACGGCGCTGACGCTGCAGGGCCGTGTCGACGATTCCACGGCAGCGCTCACCCTGAACGGTCAGTCGGTGGCGTTGGATCCCCAGGGCGGTTTCAGCGTGCCGATCCCCTTGCAGGAAGGCCAGAATACCTTCGCTTTCCTTGCCACGGATCCTGCGGGGAACATCGGCCGCCTGGACGCAGCCGTGGTGCGGGATACCCAAGCTCCCGTGGTGACCTTTACCACTCCGCTGGAAGCCCTGGTGACCAACGCCGCCAGCATCACCGTGAGCGGCGCCGTCAGCGATCCGGCTGCCACCTTCATGGTGAACGGGCAGGCCGTACCCCTCACGGCCCAGGGGACCTTCACCTTCACCATCACCCCGTCCGAGGGGCCCCTGACGCTGATCGGCACAGCCACGGATGTTGCCGGCAATGCGGGTACCGGCACCTGCCACCTGATCATCGATCGCACGCCGCCGGTCATTTCCCTCAACCCCGTTCCGCCCGCGCTGGTTTCCGCCACCACCCTCACTCTGCAGGGTCGAGTGGATGATCCCAAGGCCACCTTGAGGTTTAACGGCCAAGGCGTGACCCTGGACGGCCAGGGCGCCTTCAGCCTGACCCTGCCACTGACAGAGGGCCCCAACGCCTTCGCATTCATGGCCACGGATATCGCCGGGAACGTCGGTCGCCTGGACGCCGCCACGACGCGCGATACCTTGGCCCCCGTGATCCGCCTCGACGCGCCCACCAACGGCCTCATCACGAACCTGACGCAGATCCAGGTCCAGGGCCAGGTGGATGACCCGGACGCGAGCTTCACCCTCAATGGCACCCCCCTCCCCCTGGATGTTGCGAGTGGTTTCGCGACCTCGGTGATGCTCGTAGAAGGGGCCAATTCCTTCACCTTCGTGGCCCAGGACCAGGCCGGGAATGCTGGTTCGCTCATGGTGTCGGTGGCCCTGGACACCAAGGCCCCCACGCTCCAGATTCTTTCGCCCGCCGAAGGCCTCCGCACCAACGCCCCCCAGATCTCCGTCGTGGGTTCCGTGGATGACTCCACCGTCCTGGTGAAGGTCAATGGCCAAGTCACGGCCGTGGATGGGAGCGGAGCCTTCACCGCATCCCTTGCCCCTCCCGAAGGTCCACTGACGATCCTCGTCACAGCCTCCGATCCAGTCGGAAATCAGAGCCAGGAATCTCGCCATGTCTTCATCGATCGCACTGCGCCCCGGACCACCCTCACGCGGCCCGTTCCAGCCTTGGTGGCCGTCACTTCCCTGTCTCTGCAGGGCGTGGTGGATGATCCCGCGGCACGTCTGACCTTCAATGGGGCGGCCGTGGCCCTGGATGCCCTAGGCGGGTTCACGGTTGAAGCGGCCTTGAGCGAAGGTGCCAACACCCTCCACTTCGAGGCTGCGGACCTCACCGGGAATGTCGGTGTGCTGGACGCCAAAACCCTGCGCGATACCACGCCTCCGGTGGTGACGTTGGATTCCCCGCCGGACGGATTCATCACCAATCAGCGCAACCTTCTGGTGAAGGGCAGGGTGGATGACCCCACCGCCCGTCTGCTGGTCGCAGGCCAGAGCCTCAGCCCGGCCTCGGATGGCGGCTTTGAGGTTATGCTCACGCCTTCCGAAGGCGCTCAGTTGATTGTGGCCCTGGCCACGGATCCTGCAGGCAATACGGGCCATGCTGTCCGCAGCGTGACCCTGGACTGGACGCCGCCGGTTCTGACCTGGGTCACGCCCACCCCGGCCGAGGGTGCCAAGATCACGGCGATTCCTGTCTCGGTGGTGGCTACCGTGTCGGAATCCGCTGCGGTCCAGTTGAATGGCCAATCCCTGACCCTGGAAAGTGGGGTCCCCTTCCTGGCGAAGACCACCCTTAGCCCTGCCGAAGGGGCCGTGATCCTCAGGCTCGAGGCTATCGACCGGGCGGGCAACACCACCCACATCGAGCGGCACTTCGATCTCGGGCTGACAACGCCGAAGGTCGTCATCGAAGCCCCGGCCGAAGGCCTGCAAACCCAGGATGGCAGCGCGGTGCTAGTGGGCCATGTGGAGAGTGGGGACTTCCTCAAACCCGTCACGTTGTCCCAGAACGGAGTCCCGGTTTCGCTGGGAGCCGACGGAAGATTCAGCCTGCCGGTTGAGCTCGTGGAAGGCGCCAACCTTTTCACATTCGTCGCCACCAACGCCTATGGCCTTCAGGGCCAGGCGACTCGTACCTTGAATCGATTCACCACGCCCTTCGGTGTCCAGATCGACTGGCCCCTGGACGGTCTCGCGATTCCAGAAACCAGTGTGGAAGTCCGCGGGCGAGTCCGCCGGGCGGGCACCACCGTGGCCGTGAACGGCATCCCGGCTTCGGTGGAACCTGCGACCTTGGTCTTCGCCGTGGTGGTGCCACTCCAACCCGGTTTGAACCCCATTGTGGCCGCAGCCACGGATGGCGCAGGCAACCAGGGGCAGGCTCAGGTGCATGTCACCTGTGCACCGCCTGCGGACCCCGCCGCCACCTACCGTTGGGATCTGCCCGTCAACGCGAGTTCCAGCCGTACCCGGATGGTCCATGTCCAAGGTCAGGCGGACCTGCCGGGAGTCACCTCGGTCAAGCTCAATGGCCTGCCCATGTCGCTTTCGGGCATCGGCAAGGATGGCAAATTCGAAGGCGAGGTTCCGCTGGAGGCCAAGGGCCGCAATGTTCTCTTCCTGGAAGTGCGGACCTTGGCCGGCGCCACCCTCACCGAGCGGCGCGAGGTACGGTTCGTTCCCGACCTTCCCCGCATCCGCCTCCAGGCCCCCGAGACCGCGCGACCCGGGGATGCCATTCCCATTCAGGTGAGCCCAGAGTCGGGCACCAAACTGATGGGCGCCGATATTTCCTGGAATGGACGTTTCCTCTCGAAGGTATCGGATCCCTTTGCTGCCGTGACGGCTCAGGTTCCCGGGGATGCGGCCGTGGGCAGCCGAATCCTCGTGGAAGCCCTGGCCACAGATGTGGAAGGCGAGCAGGTCACCGCCCGGACCTACGTGACCGTCTACGGGCTGGGCGCCTTGTTGGTGGAAGCCTACGACGACCAGCAGGGGCTGCCCCTGAAAGAAGGCCTGGCTGCGGTGGAAGGCGGCGAGGCTCAGATCCTGAATGCCACCGGGAAGGCTGCCCTCCGCACTGCACTGCCCCAGAACTGGATCAAGGTGAGCAGGAGCGGTTACACGCCCGTGTGGCGCCCCGCGGGCCTTCAGGTTGGCGGAGTCCAAGCCGTGGTGGATGCCCGCCTCACCCCCCTCGCTGCAGCTCAAACGGCCTCGGCAGCCGCCTTTACCGGCGGCTTCGG
>JANXYT010000392.1 GCA_025355915.1 Holophagaceae bacterium | reverse complement strand
CTTCAAGACATCGAGGATGCCCGGGGCCAGACACGGGAGGGCTACATCAAGGCGCTGCGCGAGGATCACAAGCTGAATGTCTCCCTCAGCGCGCCGGGGTACGCCAAGGTCGATGACATGGCCCAGGGCATCCTCGATGTCTTGAAGCGCCGGGGCGGGTTCCTGCCCGTGACGGACAAGAGCCGGCCCGAAGAAATCTACGCGTTGTTCGGCATCAGCAAGAAGGTCTTCAAACAGACCCTCGGCGCCCTCTACAAGAGCAGGCGGATCGTGATTGACGTGGATGGGATCCGGATCGTCAGGGATGAGCCGACCCGGTGAACCAACCCATCCGCCTCAAATACCTTGATGGGTACGGCCCGGCCGTCCAGGCCCAAGTGCGGGACCTCATCGCCCAGGACCGCCTGGGTGAGTATCTCCACAGCCGGTACGGAGAGGCCCACGACGTGCGCAACGACAAGGCCCTGCACCTGCTCGCCCTCGAGATGAAGGACCGCTTCATGCGCCACACGGCGCCCCTCGCCAAGGTGATCTACGACAGCAAGCTGCAGGTGCTGAGCCAGGCCCTGGGCACACACACGAGGGTGTCCCGGGTGCAGGGCCACCGACTCAAGGCCAGCCGGGAAATCCGCGTGGCGACGGTGTTCCGCGATGCCCCCGCCGAATTCCTGAAGATGATCCTCGTGCATGAACTGGCGCACATGAAAGAAAGCGACCACAACAAGGCCTTCTACCAGCTGTGCACCCACATGGTGCCGGAGTACCACCAACTCGAGTTTGATCTACGGCTTTATCTGACGTTTCTGGAAGGCAGGAAAGTGGGTCCCGTTTCGACCAGCTCGGTGCTTCACCCTTCGATGAACCAGACGCGAACGATCTTCCCCTGCGCAATTTCATAGATTGCGGTGACGGTGACGGGTTTTGGCCCCATGCCTTCCGCCTGTTCCTGGTCGATGACGAAGGCCCCCTGGCAGATTCGTTGCAGGATCTTCACCTTCAGGGCTGGGAAGCGCTTGAAAAGATCGCTATAGCCCTTCCGGAGCGGGGCCAGTCCCTTCTCCGCGCCCACATTCCCGTCCATGGTCCTGAATTCGATGGCAGGCCCGTAGCAGGCCACGAAGGCATCCAGGTCATGGGCGTTGTAGGCGTCCACCTGCTTCTGGACGACCGCTTCCGGGGTGAGATCCACCGGGGGCGCCGCATACGCGGCGATGGCCACCATCAAGACAAATGACTGGATCATGCTCCCCCCTTTCGGCGTGGCGGACTTGCACAGCCGGTTCATCTTGCACCCAGGTAGGCTGTATGCCAGCACCATTTGCCCCTTGGGGTGTGGGAGCATGCCCTCGTGCGCTACGACGAACCGCTCTTCCGCCCTCCCAGCGAGGCCGCCTCGTTCATCCTTCAGGCGACCCTGGGCTGTTCCTGGAACGCCTGCACCTACTGCGCCATGTACCGGGGCAAGCGCTACCAGGTACGACCGGTGGCCGAGGTCCTGGCGGACATCTCCGAGGGCGGGGCCCGGTTTGCGGAAGACATTCGGCACGTTTTTGTGGCCGATGGCGACCCCCTGGGCATGAGCCTCGACTATTGGGAACCCATCCTGCTGGCCCTGGCCACGGCGTTCCCCCGCCTCCGGCGCGTCAGCACCTACGCCACAGCCCGCAACCTGCTGGAGAAGTCGCCCGGAGACCTGAAACGTCTGCGCGACCTGGGCCTCTCGCTGCTCTACATCGGCCCCGAATCCGGGGATGACTTAACCCTCCACCGCATCGCGAAGGGGGCCACCGCGGCCGAACACATCAAGGCCGCCCACAAAGCCAAGGCCGCCGGGATGGAGCAGTCGCTGATGTTCCTGCTGGGCGCCGGGGGGCGCGAGCGCAGCGAGGAGCACGCCCGGGCCTCCGGGCGCCTCGCCACGGCGATGGATCCCCGTTTTCTTTCGACCCTGACCCTGACGGTCGTCCCCGGAACCCCCATCGCCAGACTGGAGGATAAGGGCCGTTTCGAGCTGCCGGATGTCCCGGGGTTGCTCACCGAGCTGCGCTGGTTCGTGGAAGAGACCCACCCCAGCGCCGCCATCTTCCGCGCCAACCACGCCTCGAACTACCTGCCCATCGGCGGGCGACTGCCCCGGGACCGGGAGGCGATCCTCGCCAGCATCGATGAGGCCCTCGCGGGCCGCGCGCCGCTTCGGCCAGAGTGGGCGCGTGGGCTCTAGTCAAGGTCCAGGCAATGACCAGGTTTATCCCAGATTCAGCAGATGAGTGGAGCAGATAGAGGTTGCGCCGTTTGGAGCGCCTGCTTTCCCTGAAGTTGCGAAACAAACGGGTGGATCAGATGGCGTCTCCCATGGCACCAGTAAGCCCGATGAGAGGTTCGTTTCCCACGGTTCCCGTCAAGGGTGCGGCATGGATGCGTCCCCTTGCTCCACGAGAATCAACCGGCTCGTGTCAAAGCCCCGGGCCTTCGCCTTGCCGATGAGTTGACGCTGCAGGTCCTGATCCAAGGTGGGGGTTCGAGACAACAACCACAGGTAGGACTTGTTGGGGCCGCTCACCAAGGCGTATTGGTACTTGGCCTGATCCAGTTCAAACACAATGTACGACCCGTAAAAGGGGCCAAAAAAGGACACCTTCAGAAATCCTTGATGCCGGTCCTTGACGAAATAGGCTTTTCCTACCGCCGTCTTCCAGGACTTTGATCCGGGTGAATAGCCTTGATTGACGACTTTCAGGCCGCCATCCTCCTGCAGGCTGTAATTCGCCCGGACCTTGATCAAGCCTCGTTCGAACGAATGATCCAGGCGGGCAATCTCATACCATTGCCCCAGATACCTTTCAGGCTCGAACGGTTCGACCGGCTGGATGTTTTGCGGGATGCCCACACAGCCGACACACACCACCAGCAGGAGGGCCCAGGCGGCATGGAAAGGTACGGATTTCATCATTGGACTCTCTCCAATTCCCGAGGCGGCAAGGGACCGAACGCCTGGCTTACCAACGCTGCGGTACCCGCACGATCTTGCGGGTGTCATAGCCCTGCGCGGCCACCATGGCAACCAGGCGCTGATAGTCCCCCTCCGGAATGCTCGGGGTGCGGGCCATGATCCAAAGATAGTCCCGGGCTTCACGGCCGATGATGGTCTGACTGTAGTCATCGGTCACATGGACGATGCGGTAGTCCGCCTGGATGGGCCACACAAAACGCATTCCCCAAACAGCGCCGCTGGCGTCCTTGATGAACCCCCTGGGCGTATAGCGCTTTGGCTTGCCCTCAAAACTGCCGGCACGGAAGGTGAAGGTCGTGGCGATGCTGCCATCGGGGTCACGTGCGTAAGACTCCCTGGCATTGTGGGCCCCCTTCTCGATGAAGGTTGGGATATTGGCAATGACGTACCAGTCGCCCATGAAACGTGCAACATCAACCGTCGGCGCCAGGGCCAAGGGTGGCCGAAGTCCGGTATTCTGGCAGCCCATCACGACCAACACCCAAAGTGATAGCCAGCCGATGTGCCATTTGGAAAGGCCTGGCGAGGTCTGGAACATGCTGTCTCCCTCTTTGAAGTGCTTGACTTGGGATACCCCACGACGGCACGCGCACCCAGAAGGACCTGATCCGCTGGTTCCCCTGCCTAGCGATCCGCAGAAGCCGTCGCCTTGATCCACGCGATCTCAAGCCGGAATGGGCCTTCCTGCTGGTCGGAAACCAGCAGGCCCAGGGACCTGACCTTCCCGGGGTTCAGGGGCGGTTCGCCGGGCAGTACGCGCCCCCGATAGGTGGCCACAAAACCGTTTAGAGGCAGGCGATGGTCCTCCCACTCGTCCCTCTTCGTGGTGAAGGCGGACTGATACAGCGCGCCGTCAACTCCTCGCTCCGAACGCACCGTGAACTTGTAGCGCCGACCATCCCCGCGCACGCGAAGCACAAACGCTTCGCAGCCGACCAGGTCATGGCGGTCGGGCAGCGAGCGAACGGAGGCGAAGCCTCCGTTGTTCTCCAGGGACACCAAGCCTTGGAATACGGCAACTCCATCAGTCCGCAGCCAACGGCTGATGGACCGTCCCCCCATGACGTCGTCGTTCACGACCTGCCACGGGAGGTGGTCTGCAGTTTGAAAATCGAACAGGACACGATCGAATGGATGGGTCATGGCTAGGCGATTGGAAGGGGCATCTGTGGATCGGGAGGCAGCATGGAAAGAGCTTTCTGAAGGCTGATGGCGTCTTCGACATCCGATCCCGGAACAAGATCCGGTCCCGGCCACCGCTCAAGGTCTGGATCGGTTTCTTCCTTGGTGCTTCGCTGGGCTCGGAGGATGTCGAAATCCTTGTGGCGGGTCACCGTGAAAATCCACGCCTTGGCGGAACCGAAACCGGGACTGAAAAGGACCTCTTTCTGCCATAAGGTCAAGAAGATTTCCTGGACCCTATGGCCGGGAAACCCCGACCACCGAGGGTACGAACATACGCGAAGACCCGGCCGCCAAACCGCTGGAAGAAAGCCTCTAGTGCAGCCTCTTCTCGGAGGGCATTACCCCGCAGCAGTTCCCCCTCAGCACGGGCATCCAAACAATCCGCAGCGGGCGAGGTCGGGATGGGATCCGCCATGAAGGTTGGCTCCGGAGCGAAACGCTGGGCAGAGCTTACCATCGGCACGAAAAGGCCCACTGGAAGACCTCCAGTGGGCCCGAACGAAATCTTGATTACATGGGCAGCAGGACCGTATCGATCACGTGAATGACACCATTCTTGGCCTGGATATCAGCCTTGATCACCTTGGCGTTATTGATCGTGACCCCCTCGCTTGTACCGATGACCAGGTCCTGGCCGTTGATCGTGGCCGCCTTGGCAAGCTGAACCACGTCCTTGGCCTCCACCTTGCCGGCCACCACGTGGTAGGTGAGGATGGCCTTCAACTTGGGGATGTCTTTGAGCAGGGCTTCCACCGTACCCGCCGGCAGCTTGGCGAAGGCTTCGTCGGTGGGGGCGAAGACCGTGAAGGGACCTGCGCCCTTCAGCGTGTCCACGAGCCCAGCAGCCTGCAGTGCGGCCGCCAGGGTCTTGAAGGAACCCGCGCTTACGGCGGTATCGACGATATCCGCCTTGGATCGATGAGCGACCTCCCCGGGGGCGGATGCGTGCAAGAGCACGGCCGGAACGGACAGGATCAGAGCAAGACTGAAGGTTTTCATGGTGAGGCTCCTTTGGTGATCACCCAAAGTGGGGTCAACAAGCCAAACGCCTCAAACCCGAGTCTGGATGACCAAGGCGGAAAAATGATCGGAATGAGTGGAATGGACCCCTGCCCCCCGGAACCCGATTTCACGGCCTATGGCGCGATGGGGCTAGCCTGCGGATGATGGGGGGCACGGTAACGTGAAATCACCATAAAGCCTCCGACGCCCATCAATGTTATGGTTTGCGGAATCCTGTGATTTTTCATCCCGAGGGCCCCATGAAGATTGCCGTTCCCAGGGAAATCCGGGCGGGCGAGACCCGCGTCGCGCTGGATCCCGAGTCCTGCAAGAAACTGATCGCCCTCGGCATCGAGGTTGCGGTCGAAACTGGAGCGGGCGCTGCGGCCCACTTCTCCGACCAGGTCTACCAGGCTGCGGGCGTCACCCTCGCGCCGGACTCGGCGTCGCTCCTGGGCGGGGCCGATTTCGTGCTGAAGGTGAACGCCCCCCAGACCCGGCCGGACGGCACCCACGAGGTGGATCTCTTCCGGCCCGGGGCCATGCTGCTGGCGTCGCTCTTTCCCACGCGGAATCTCGACACGGTGAAGCGCATGGCGGAGCGCAACCTCACCGCCTTCTCCACGGACTGCATCCCCCGCACCACCCGGGCCCAGGCCATGGACACGCTGTCGAGCCAGGCGAACCTGGTGGGCTACAAGGGGGTGCTGCTAGGCGCCATGGAACTGCCAAAGTACTTCCCGATGTTCATCACCGCCGCCGGCACGACGCTGCCCGCCAAGGTGTTCGTCATCGGGGCGGGCGTGGCGGGCCTGCAGGCCATCGCCACCGCCAAGCGGCTCGGCGCCAGCGTGACGGCCACGGACGTGCGCCCGGAGGTGAAGGAGCAGATCGAATCCGTGGGCGGCAAGTACGTGGGCATCGACCTCAAGCAGGGCGCCTCCGCGGTCGGCGGCTACGCCACGGAACTGTCGGCGGAGGACAAGGCCCTGCAGGCCAAGCTGCTGGCGGACCACTGCGCCCAGGTGGATGTGGTCATCACCACGGCCCTCATCGGCGGCGTCTTCGCCCCCAAGCTGTTGGATGAGG
>JANXYT010000383.1 GCA_025355915.1 Holophagaceae bacterium | reverse complement strand
TGACGCTTCTCGGTCTGGTACTCGACGTGGGCGGTGTTAATCGTGATCCCGCGGGCCTTTTCTTCGGGCGCGGAGTCGATCTGGTCATACGACTTGGTCTCGCCACCGAACTTCTTGGCGAGGATGTAGGTGATCGCCGCGGTCAGCGTCGTTTTGCCGTGATCCACGTGTCCGATGGTGCCGATGTTGACGTGGGTCTTTGAGCGGTCGAATTTCTCTTTGGCCACGGATACCTCCTAAAGGGTGGGAGAGAAGAAGAAGGGGAACTGATGCGAAACAAGGGGTGGAGCCCACAACCGGGCTTGAACCGGTGACCTCTTCCTTACCAAGGAAGTGCTCTACCACTGAGCTATGTGGGCTTTGAACCTTCCCGCCGTGGGGGCGGGGAGTCTAACCATCAACCGGGTGGTTCCGGCCGACGGGGAGGGTGGAGCGGGAAACGGGGTTCGAACCCGCGACATTCAGCTTGGAAGGCTGACGCTCTACCAACTGAGCTATTCCCGCGTTGGATTCCCAGGAAATGGGATCCAGCGATCTGGATGGGAACCAGAGGACTGGTGCCGAGAGAAGGATTCGAACCTCCGTAACGCGTTGCGTGGCAGATTTACAGTCTGCTGCCATTAACCACTCGGCCATCTCGGCATGCTTGTCCGGTGCCCCTCCCGGGGCTTGTCAATCTTCCCAACGGAACCCCTGACGGGGCTCCGTGTCAGCAGCACTGCGAGGCAGGGCTTTCCTGACAGGGAACTCGAAAGGTATCACGGCAACGGAAGTGCCTCAAGGGGAAACTTCGGAAGAGGCGAGACCCCGGCGCGCCACCACGCGGAATAGTGTCACCGCCGCAGCCGCAGACACGTTCAGGCTCTCGATGCCGCCGGGCATGGGGATGTGCAGCAGGCCATCGCAACGCTCGCGGATCTTGAGATGCAGGCCTTCTCCTTCGGCGCCCATGATCAGCACCGTGGCCCGATTGAAGGATTCCTCCAGGTAGTCGCGGCTGCCCTCGCCGGACTCCAGGCCGAAGATCCAGGCCCCGGCCTCCTTCAGGTCGTCGAGGGCACGGCCGAGATTCACCACGCGGCAGACCGGCACCCGGCCCGCTGTGCCTGCGCTGGCGCGGACCACCGTCTCGTTCACCGCCGCGGACCGGCGCTCGGGCAGGAGGACCCCATCCACCGCGGCCCCGGCAGCAGAGCGCAGGATGGCCCCCAGGTTGTGGGGATCGGTGATGCCGTCCAGGGCGAGCACCAGTGCGGCATCGCCCTTGGCCTTCACCCGGGCCGCCACCTCCTCGAACTCCGCATAGGTAAAGGGACCGCCCTCCCCAAGCACCCCCTGGTGGCGCAGCCCCTGGCTGCGTCGATCCAGGCCCTCCATGGGCTCCCGGTGGACCACGACGCCCGCGGCCCTGGCTTCGGAAATCAGCTTCGCCACCCGGCCGAAGGCGGCGGGAGCGATCCAGAGACCATGGAGCTCCCCCCGGGCAAGGGCCTCCTCACAGGCGTGGGGACCTAGGAAACGCATGGCTAGAACCTCTTTCCAGACATGGGCTAGAACATCATCTTGAAGCCGAGGGCCATGAGGTGTCCCATGCCCTCCATCCGCATGCGGGTGCTGGCATTGCGGAAGCCTGTGGAACTCCAGACACCGTCCAGACGGCGGGTGTCCTGGTCCTCGCTCTGCCGGTACTGATAGCCGACGTTCAGCTCGCCCCCCCAGACCTTGTAGCCGGCGCCGAAGGAGAAGGCCGCGGTGCGGGGTCCGCCTAGCAGCGGTTCGGCAGAGGATTCATCGACGCTGCGCTGATCGAGGGACAGCCCGCTACGCAAGGTCCAGGACCGGCCGAGCTCCACCTCCACCGAGGCATTCAGGCTCAGATGGCTCTTACCCCGCGGCAGCTCGGACGGCGCAGTGACCGTCCCCGACGGGGTCTGCGCCGTGGCGAAGGAGGGCACTCGCAGGCTGGCCGAGGTCCACCTGAGATCGGTTTCCCAGGTCACCATCGGGGTGATGCGATGGCGCACGCCGATGGTGGTCTGGGAAGGTAATTCCAGGGTCGGGTTTCCGGCCGTGGTCTGTGAACTGGCCAGAAGGCTCGCGGCGCGAATGTCGGCGCCCCGCGGCGCGATGCTGAGGCCATCGTTGGCGAAGAGTCCATGGTTCGCATCCCGGAACTCCGACTTCAGATTGAGATCGCCCTTCAGTCCGGACTGGTGCGTGAAGCCCAGGGTCCAACGGGGACTAATGGCCCAGCGGAGGCCCAGCGAGTAGCTGGGGACCACCTTGTTCCCGCTCTGCCCGACCCGCTGTTCCACCAGGCCGTCCACGGCGTTGGTCGCGGAGACCGGAAGGGTCGGATCGTTGGGCAGGCCCAGCCGCATCATGCTGGTGGACTCGTAGGAGAGGCGCGCCATGCCCAGTCCAAGGCCCACGGACAGGTTGGGATTGAGCGCCCAGGCCGCCTGGCCTTCCATCCGGCGGGCGGACAGGTCGATGCCATCGCCCATGTACCGGCTTGGCGCGTCATCCAGGAGTTTTCCATGGCGCAGATAGGGCTCGTCCAGCTTCAGGCCGAGCGTGAGGGCCGGTGAGAGCCGAGCGGCCAGTCCGAATCCGCCAATGAAACGGTTGCGGTCAGTGCTGGTGCGGGTCTGCTGGTTCGATTCCAGGCTCTGCTGGATGACGGACATCTCCAGGCCCCCGGCCACGTAGAACCCGCCCTTCTCCTTCAGGGAGGACAGCAGCGCGGGGTTGGTGGTGGCGGCCTCCAGGCTGTAGCCGTAGGCCACCTGGGCGCCACTGCGGGCGATGCCCACGGGATCTGCGGCCGGAAGGGCCATGCTTTGGGCGATGACGGGCAGGACACTCACGCCCATCACCAATCCCATTCCGATCGTTCCACGAACCACTTGGCCCATACCCCACGCCCCCCGAGACACGCTTCTTGTATGGTCCGAACCCGAGAAGGGTTCAAACCCAAGACTCCAGGATCGCCAAAAGGGGCCATTTCACCAAGCGAAGTGTTCTGAGCAGGATTCCGGTCAGTGCTCGGATTCGCCCATGAAACGCACCAGCAGCCGGTCCACCAGTTCCCATACCTCCAGCAGGGCCGCCAGGCACATCACGAGGCCGAATCCCAGGGCCAGGGCGCGGCCCCAAGGCCCCATGAGGGCCCTGCAGAGGTCTGGCCACTGCCAGAAGATCACGGACAGCTTCAACCGGCCGTAAAAGGCCAGCGTAGACAAAAGCATCCCGCCCCAAAGCAGGTAGAAAAACCTCAGGGCTCGCAAGAGAACGTCCCAGGCGAAGGGACGAGGGCGGGTGGCAGGCATGAAGGGATCAGCATACCCTGGGAAGCTCGATGAAGAACCGGGTGCCTTCTGTCCAGCTGGTCCTGAACCCCACGGTCCCGCCCAGAACCGTCTCGCCGAGGACCTTCATCCCGTAGGTTCCCAAGCCCCGTCCACGGGTGGCCTTGGTGCTGAAGGACCGTTGAAACACCCGGTCAGCGACCTCGGGAGGCATGCATCCAGGGTTATGGACGACGAACATCGTGCGGTCTGAGCGGAGTTCGTGCCAGATCCGCACCTGCCCGCCCGAGGGCATGGCCTCTATGGCGTTCATCACCATGTTGCGGAGGATCCCACTGAGGATCACGGGATCGGTGCGCACAGGCCGCGCGTCGGGAGGCGGCGGGATCCGAATCAGGCAGGCCGCTACCTCGGCAGCGAGGGAACCCTCCAGTTCGTCGAGGAGGCGCTCGGGCGGAACGGGACGGAGGTCCGCCACGAGCTCTCCGCATTCCGCCTGCAAAAGCCAGTGCTGGAATTCCACTTCGTCACTGAGCTGATTCGCCAGGGCCAGGACCCGCTCAGCGACTGCCGTGGCATCGGCCCCTGCACCCCTCGCCACCTCGGTCCAGCCGCGCCATGCCTGGACCGAGGCCATGAGATCGTGGATGAAAATGCGCTCCAGCGTTTCCCGCCGCTTCAGCGCACTGATGTCCTGAAAAAGGAGCAACGTAAAAGGGTGGCCAGCCACGGCAAGGGGCATGGCGCGCGCGATGTACTCCCGGGCCTCCCAGCGACCGTCCCGCCGGATGCTCATGAAACATTCCTCGGTGGTCGGCTCACCCGTCCCGTGCGTGGCCAACGTCGCAAGCAGCGCGCCACAGCTTCGGCAGGCCCTTGCTGAGCCACAGCCATCCGGCCCCTCACCGGCATGGATACATCCGAGCGTCTCGCCCAATCTGAGGCCCTCGCCACCGGGCGCACCCGCCAGCGACAGCACTTCGAGCAGGGCCGGATTGGTGGCGAGGATCTGGCGCTGGGCATTAAGCACCACTGCGTAGCTGCCCACCACTTCCAGCACCGTGTGGAGGTTCGGGTCGCCTAGGCAGAGCCTGATCTGATCGCTTACCTCCGCCAGCGTGGCCCGGCCCGGGGGGGCGAAAAAGGATTCCTGCTCGGGCGGGGCTTTCTCCTGATTCATGCATTCCTCGTTCGGGGAGTATGCTCGGGAGGTGGGATGCCAGGAAGCGGCTTTCTCCGCCCGAGGATCAACCCCGCAAGATCTGCCAGGCCAGGCGGAGGATGAGGGCCCCCACCACCCCGATGAACACCCCTCGCACCCACCGGCTGCCCTTGCTGAGGGCCACGTGGGCGCCGAGGTAGCCCCCCACCCCGTTAGCCGCGGCCATGCCGAGGGCCACGGAGGGAATCCAACTGCCCTGCCACACGAAGAGGCCCATGGCGGTCAGGTTTGAAGCCCAGTTCACGCTCTTGGCCAGGGCGGAGGCCCGCAGGAAGTCAAAGCCCAGGACGGCCACGAACAGGAAGATCAACAACGAGCCCACGCCGGGCCCGAAGAACCCATCGTAGAACCCCAGCGCCAGGGCGATGAGGGCCGCCAGACTGCGCTGATGGCCCAGGCCGAAGCGAGGCGCATGCAGGTGGCCCAGGTCTGGCTTGAGCAGGGTGAAGATCAGCATGACCACCAGCAGACCGAACATGACGGGCCTCAGAAAATCCCCATGCATCCGGTAGGTGAGCCACACACCCGCGGAAGCCCCCAGGGCCGAGGCCAGTACCGGTCCGACCATCTCCCGCCAGGAGAGGGTTCCCGAGCGCAGGAACTTCCCCGCCGCCATGGTGGCGCCCGTGACTGCCACCACCTTGTTCGTGCCCAGCAGCGTCGGCAGCGAGGTGCCACCGGGTAGCGCGATCATCAACGCCGGTACCGTGATCAACCCGCCCCCGCCCACAATGGCGTCGACAAAACCCGCCAACAGCGCGGCGAGCATGAGGAGCAGGAGGGCGGGGAGGCTGGGCATGGGGTCCGGAGGCTGGAGGTTGCAGGCTGGAGGCTGGAGGAACTGATTCCGGTGGCGGCCCTGGGGGCCGCGCCATAGCTAAGTTTGGGCCGCCCGAGTCCAGAGCGGCGAGACATGCACCGACGCCAACCTCCAGCCTCCGGCCTGCAGCCTGAAGGTCCTCAGACCTTCAGAATCTCCACTTCCTTATGCTTCATGGCCTCATCGATCTCCTTGACGTGGGTGTCGGTGAGCTTTTGGATATCGTCCAAAGCCTTCTTCGCCGCGTCTTCGGAGATGTGGGCCTCCTTGGCCTTCTCAAGCTTCTTCACGTCCTCGTTGGCATCGCGGCGGATGTTGCGTACGCCGGTCTTGATCTCCTCGCCCAGGCGGTGCAGCACCTTCACCAACTCCCGGCGCCGCTCCTCCGTCAGCATGGGGATGGGCAGGCGGATCACGTTGCCGTCATTCGAGGGGTTGATGCCCAGTTCGGATTTCTGGATGGCCGTCTCGATGGCCTTGATGGCGCTCTTGTCGAAGGGGGTCACCACCAGCATCCCGGCCTCGGGCACGGACACGGTTCCCATCTGGTTCAGGGGCACCACGGATCCGTAGTAATCCACGTGCACGTTGTCCAGCAGGCTGGCGTTGGCCCGACCCGTGCGGATGGTCCCCATCTCCTTCTTCAGCGCCTCCACAGAGGCATGCATCCGGCGCTTGGTCTCCTGCAGGATGGCATCGGGGGTCTGGGACATGGGCACCTCGAGAGATCGGGAATCTCTCCTTTATACCTCATGAAGCGCCCTGTTCCATGCGTGTTAGAGTGGGGCACTTTCCCGAGGTCCCCATGCGCATGCTCTGCCTGCTGGCCCCATTGGCATCCCTGGTTGTGTCAGCCGCTCCCGGCACCACAGAGATGGCGCTCACGAGCCCGGACGGTTTCGCCCTCAAGGGCACGCTCACGCTGCCCGCCGCCAAGGGCAAGGTCCCCGTGGTGATCCTGGCCCACCAGTTCCGGTCGGATCGCACCGGATGGGCGCCCTTGGCCGAGCGCCTCGCCGCGCGGGGCATCGGAACGCTGGCCCTCGACCTCCGCGGCCACGGCGCCAGCACCCAGAAGGAGGGCGCCGAGGTCACCGTCTCCAGCGACTTTGGGCCATCCGCCAAGGCCGTGGGCTTCGAGCGCATCCCCGCCGACCTGGTTCAAGCCGCGACCTGGCTCCGGACCCAACCGGGTGTGGACGGCCGCCGCCTCGGCCTGGCGGGCTCCAGCGTGGGCGCTTTTGCGGTGATCCTGGCCGCCCCCGAGGTGAAACCCGTCGCGGTTCTTGGCCTGAGTCCCGCAGGGACCAGTGCTTTCGGCGAGGGCGCCCAGCAGAAACTGAAGGTCGCCGTGCTGCGCGGAAGGGCCACGACCCTGGTCCTGGCCTCCACCGGTGACAAGGATGCCTTCGAGAACGCCCAGGTCGTGAAGGATCTCCCGGGCGTGGCCGTGAATGTGAAGGACGGCGACGAGCACGGCTTCGCCTACTTCAAGGAGCGCGCCGATCTCATGGCCGTCTTCTTCGGCGAGTACCTCACCTACCACCACACGCAGAAGGCCTACGCAAGCACGCCCGGGATGAGAAAGCCCCTAGCAGCGGGGAATCTGATCACCGACCAGACCTTGGCCGAGAAGAAGGCCGCGGACGCCCCCAAGTAGCGCATCCACGGCCCGCCATTCCCCACCCACGGTCTAGTGAAACTGCTGGGCCTCGGTGGACCCCGCCAGGGCCAGCGTGGAAGCCAGCCCGCCGCTGATGGCCTGGGCCACCTCGTCGAAGTAGCCGGTGCCCACTTCGCGCTGGTGCTTGGTGGCGGTGTAGCCGCGTTCCTCGGAGGCGAACTCGGCCTCCTGCAGCCGCGAGTAGGCGGTCATGTGCTCCGTGCGGTAGGCGTTGGCCAGTTCGAACATGCTGTGGTTGAGGCTGTGGAAACCCGCCAGGGTGATGAACTGGAACTTGTAGCCCA
>JANXYT010000365.1 GCA_025355915.1 Holophagaceae bacterium | reverse complement strand
CCTCATCCGGGCCGAATCCTCCAGGGCCGCCGCTGGAGCCGCCATCATCCGCGGCGGGGGGGCCGGTGTGGCCACCTCGGCGACCGGAATCGGGGCGGTGGTCTCCTTCAAGGGCGCGACAGCGGCTCCCTTCCACGCCGGAGCGGCCGGAGCCTGCGGCTCGACGGGCGCGGAACGGGACTGCACCGTCGCCGCTTTGGCTTCCTCCGGTTTCATCGGTTGAGGTACCGCCTCGGGGCTGCGCAGGTAGGCCAGGCCCGCGGTGGCCGCCACGATCAGGCTGGCCGCGGCGCCGAGGAGGGTAGGGCGGCGCCAGAAGGGAACGACCTTCATGGGCGCGGACAGCGAAAGCGCCGCGAGCAACTGCGCCTTCGACGCAGGATCGGCCAGCAACTCGCGCAGGGCTTCTTCGTCCACCAGGGCATCGAAGAGGTCCTGGTGGACGAGGGCCGCGGCGAACAGGGCTTTCCGCTCGGCCTCGCTGAGGGTCCCTGTGGCGTAACCGCCCAGCAGCTTTTCGGCTTCGGCGTGCTTCACGGCGCCCCCCTTCCGGCAGGCCTTTCCCAGCGCCCTCCCAGCGATTCCAGCAGCTGCTTCCGGCAGCGGTGGTCCCAGGTGTAGACGGTGTTGAGGCTGGCCGCGCCCATGAGCCCCTGGATTTCAGCGAAGCCGTGGCCCCGCAGCTTGAGGCGGAACAGCTCGCGGCAGCGGTCCCCCATGCGGGCGATGCCGCCCATGAGCTTGGCGAGCAGTTCCTTCCGCTCCAGGACTGTCGCGGGATCCGGGGCGTCCGACGGGGGCGGGAACCGGTCCACATCCACCGCGTCGAACTCACCCCGGCGGGCCGCCTTGCGGCGGTGGGCCGCCAGCTTGAAGCGCAGGATCTGGAAGGCCAGCGGCAGCAGATCCTCGATGCGGTCGAGGTGGCCGTACTTCCCGTGGAGCAACACCAGCACCTCCTGCGCCAGGTCCTCCGCCTGGGCGCCTGCATACCGGGATGCCGCGAAGGCGACCATCCTTTCACGAAGCTGTGCCAGGAGCGCCGTCCGGCCCTCCTGGAAGGAGGTATCCAGTGGGGCCGCCGCAAGGGCGGACAAGGGGTGGAGGCGGAGGTCGGAATCCATGGGGGGCCGTTCCATCCTCGCATCCTTCCCCGGGCGATACACTGGTCCCATGTCCGAACGCCTGATCCTGCTCACCAACGACGACGGCCTTTGGGCCCCGGGGCTAGCGGTCCTCGCCCGGGTGGCCTCCCGGTTCGGCCGGGTGGTCACCGTGGCGCCCGACCGCAACCGCTCGGCCATCTCCTCGGCCCTGAGCCTGCACAACATCCTGCGGTTGAATGAAATCGGGACGGACCGCTTCGCCTGCGACGGCACTCCGGTGGACTGTGTGCTGCTGGGCGTCTGCGAAGTGCTGGGCCGGAAGCCGGACTGGGTGCTCTCGGGCGTCAACCACGGCTTCAACCTGGGTGAGGATGTGTTCTACTCCGGCACCGTGGGCGCCGCCTTCGAGGGCCGGCTCCAGGGCGCCCGGGCCGCGGCCTTCTCCAACCATCCAGGCGGCTCGCTGGAGCAGACGGAGCCCTGGATTGCGCACTTCCTGGAGCGCTGGGAGGCCATGGACCTGCCCGCCAGCCGCATCTGGAACGTGAACTTCCCCAGGGGCGAACCCAAGGGCTTCCGCCTGACGAGCCAAGACACCCGCGATTATCACGACCTGGTGGAGCGCCGCATCGATCCCCGCAGCACGCCCTATTTCTGGATCGGCGGCGACGCGGGCCCCACCTACGCCAAGGCCCCGGGCAGCGACGCCGAGGCGGTCTTCGACGGCTTCGTCAGCGTGACGCCCCTCCGCCTGGATCTGGGCTGTCCCGAAACCCTGGCCCGGCAGGCCGCATTCAACGCGGCGTTCGGCGGGTAGCTCGCATGCAGGTCCGCTTCCGGGTCCATGGCGGCGTGCAGGGGGTGGGTTTCCGCCGCTTTGTGGCCCGCACCGCAGAGGCCCAGGGTCTCGCCGGTTGGGTGCGGAACGAACTGGACGGCAGCGTGAGTGGGGAGGCCGAAGGGCCCGAGGCCGCCCTCGAGGCCTTCCGGGCCCGGCTGGCCGAGGGGCCCCCCTTCGCCGCCGTCCTCCGACTGGACTGGGAGGGCCTGGATATGCGATCCTCCCTTCCCCTTCCCCTCCCCTTCGACATCCGCAGGTAGCCATGTCACTTACCAGTTCCATC
>JANXYT010000346.1 GCA_025355915.1 Holophagaceae bacterium | reverse complement strand
TGGCCACACTCCTTGGATTGAGTGCCCTGACTTTGGGCTGAATGCCACCAGCTTACACCTCCGTCTTAAGCAATCTTGCCTAGAAGGTCATCAACACTTCCCTTTGTTGCACGGATCACAAGAGATGCTTCCGCGGAAGGCCTCCCCGGGGTACGATCCAACCACCCCCACCCCGGAGCCCCCATGCGCCTCCTGCTGTTCCTGTTGCCCTGCCTGCTGGCCCTTCCGGCCGCCGCCCAGAAGGCCAAGCCAGCCGCCAAACCGGTTGAATCCGTGAAGGAAGCGAAGATCGATTGGGATGGTGAGTGGACCCTGCATGCTTCGCAAAGCGACAAGCTCGACGAGCAGATCGACGCTCACCTCAAGGACTTGAACTTCGCCATGAAGCTCTTCTGGAAAAAGAAGCTGCAGTCGGCCTGCCGCAGCTTCAACAAACTGGACATCCTGGCCGGGGGCAGTTTTTCCGTGACCTTGGGGAAAGAACGACCCATCGACACCCCCGCCGATGGCACCGAGGCCGACTGGAAGCGCAGCGACGATGTGGTGTTCAAGGCCACCCTTACCAAAGAAGGGCCGACGATGATCCAGACTCTCACGGGCGACGGATACACCCTGAAACATGTCTATTCGATGCGAAAAGATGGAAACTCCCTGGCCCTCCAGGTGACCTACAACCACCCCAAGCTTGATAACCCATTCACCTACAAGCTCATCTTCAAACGGAACGACTGATCGCGTTCCTGGGTCCTCAGGCACACTGGGAGAATGCGTCCGCTTGCACCGCCGCCTCTTCCGTGCCGTCCCCCCTGGTGGGCCGCCTCTGGCCATCTGCAGACGATCCTCGGGAACTACCTGCCGGGGGAAACTCCGGCGCATCCCTCCGAGCCTTTCCGCATTCCGCTTCCGGACGGTGATCAGCTCGCCGGGCGCCATTATCCTGGCGAAACGGATGTGCTGGTCCTGGTCTTCCACGGCCTGGGCGGGGATGACCAGGCCCACTACGTGCGCCGCACCGTCGCCCTGGCCCGCAGACTAGGCCACCACGTCTGGACCGTGAATCACCGGGGTTGCGGCGAGGGCCGCGGTCTGGCGAAGAAGCCCTACCACAGCGGCTCCGGCGACGATCTGGGCGCCGTCTTCGCCGCGGGCCGGGAACGATACCCGGGCCTGCGCCAACTGGCCGTGGCCTACTCCCTCTCGGCCAACGCCCTCTTGCTGAATCTGGGGGGCGGGCTACCCGAACCGGCCGCCCAGCCCGACGCGGCCATCGCGGTCAATCCTCCTGTGGACCTGGGCGCCTGCTCGGACACCATCCATCAAGGCCTGAGCCGCCTCTACGAACTGCGCTTCATCAAGCGTTGCCGCCTGGCCATCCGCGAGCGCATCGACGATGACTTGATCCAGGACCTCTACCCCACCGGCCCCCTGATGAGCCTGCGCGCATTCGACGATGCCTACACCACCAAGGCGGGTGGGTTCCGCGACGCCGATGACTACTACGCCAGATGCTCGGCCCGGCATCATCTGTCGAAGATCACCGTGCCCACCGTGATCCTCATGGCCCAGGACGACCCCTTCATTCCCTGGCAAGACGCCGTAGCGGCGAATGCCTCCGCCTCGGTGCATCTGCACATCGAGCCGCGAGGTGGCCACATGGGCTACCTCAGCCGCGACCTGCCGGGGCACCGTTGGCTGCCCTATGCGGTGGAGCACTACGCCAAGGAACTGCTCAGCGTCTGACGAGGGCCCGCAACTCCGCCACCAGCCCCGGCAGCAGGGTCGCCACCCGGCCGATTTGTTCCTCGGTGGTGCCCAACCCGAGGCTGAAGCGCACGGTGCCCTGGGCGTAGACATCGGGGATCTGCATGGCCCGCAGCACGTGGCTCGGTTCGCGCATCCCCGTGCTGCAGGCGCTACCCGTAGACACACAGATGCCGTGCTCGGCCAGTTTCAACTGAAGCGCCTCGCCTTCGACGCCCGCAAAGCCCGCCAGGCTGGTATTGGGCAGGCGGCCGGCGCCGGCCCCGTGGATGCGCACGTCGGGGATCTCCGTCCGGATTCGCGCTTCCAGCGCATCGCGCAGATTCCGAACGGGGGCCATCTCCGGCAGCCGAGTGAGCGCCAGCTCCGCCGCCTTGCCCAGCCCCACGAGACCCGGCACGTTCTCGGTACCGCCCCGGCGACCCCGCTCCTGGGACCCCCCCAGCAGCAAGGGCTTCAGGCGCACGCCGCGGCGGATCATGAGCAGGCCCGTGCCTTTGGGCCCGTAGAACTTGTGGCCGCTGAGGCAGAGCAGGTCCGCCCCCCAGGCCACGGCATCCACTGGGACCTTGCCCATGGCCTGGGTGGCGTCCACCAGGAAGAGGGCGCCCTTGGCCTTGGCGATGGGGGCAACTTCAGTTACGGGAAAGTGCACGCCCGATTCATTGTTGGCTGCCATGACGGCCACCAGGGCCGTGTCCGGCCGCACCGCGGCCTCCAGGGTGGCCAGATCCAACCGGCCCTCGCCGTCCACGCCCACGTCCGTGACCTCGCCCCCCTGGCCCTTCCACCACACCACCAGCGCGCGCACGGCGGGATGCTCCACGGCAGTGGTGACCAGGTGCCGCCTCGTGGGGAAGGCCTCCCACACGCCCCGGAAGGCGTGGTTCAGGCTCTCCGTGCCTCCAGATGTGAAGACGATTTCCGCAGGCGTGCAGCCCACCAGCGCCGCCACCTGCTCCCGGGCCGCCACCACCGCGCCATCCGACAGGTGGCCCAGCGCGTAGGCCGAGCTGGCATTGCCGAAGCGCTCCGTGAACCACGGCCGCATGGCCTCGAAGGCCTCGGGATCCAGGGGCGTGGTGGCGTTGTGGTCGAGGTAGATCAGGTCCATGGCGGAATCATTGTCCCATCTCGGCCCGGTCGCGGAGGAAGCTCAGCGCCTCGGACCAGGGCGGCCGACCGGGCCCCAGGGGCAGGCCGTTGTGAGCGGCCCCTGGCACTTCCCAAACCTGGACGGGCCCAGGGCAGGCCTGGGCCAGCCGGTGCCCCTGGCTGGCGCCCACCACCTCATCCCGACCCGCCACCAGGATCGCCACCGGACCGGTGTAGCCGCGGGCCGCGCCCAGGCTGTCCCAGCGGTCCCGCAGGATCAAGCTCATGGGAAGAAGGGGATAGTGGTGCGCCGCCACTTCGGTCATCCGGGCAAAGGGCACGGGCAGCAGAAGCCCGGCCACGGACCCAGGTTCCGCCGCGGCCACCTGAATCGCCACGCCGGAACCCAGGCTCTCTCCCAGCAGGATTACGGGAGACGTCGCTTCCTCCTTTAACCGGCGCAAGGCCGCGCGGGCATCGGCCACCAATGAGGTCTCCGACCGGACCCCGTCCCGGGGCCCATAACCCGGATACTCCGCCAGCACTCCCTCGAAGCCCGCTGCCTCCAGCATCGGCAAATAATCCACCCGACCGATGGCGTCTCCGGCGTTCCCGTGCAGCACGAGAATCCGCACGGCACCGGGCCGCTCCGTCGGCCGCCGCCAGCCGAGCAGGTTCCCCTTCCCGTCCCGCCAGGGGGAGAGTCCCATGCGAGCGGCCCGCTGGAGGGCCTCCGGCTCCGTGCTGCGGTCGGGAAAGTACAGCAGCCGCCGCTGGACCAGAAAGGCCGCCAGACAAAGTCCGGCATAGATCCCCACCCCCCAAGCCAGCAGCTTCAGGAGTCCTGCGATCCATGACTGCCATGGCACCGTCATCGATCAGGCCTCGCGTCCCCGAAGGCTATCCAGGGCTTCGGACCGCCCCGCCAGGGTGGGCGCCTTGCCCTGGAAGCTCTTCCCGGCACCGCCTCCTTTGGCGCCCAGGATCCCCGCCACGACCCTACCGACCGCTGGTACATCCAGGGCTGAGCCTTCCCCCGCGCTCAGCAGGAAGAGCCCCTGCCCGCCCGCCTCGGCCGTGTTCCTCACTGCCGAGGCGGG
>JANXYT010000289.1 GCA_025355915.1 Holophagaceae bacterium | reverse complement strand
CTATGGCAGGAGTTCCAGCGCTGGGACAAGTGCCTGGAGGCGTTGGAGCGCGCCCGCAGCCTTTCGCCGGTGCGCCATGTGGACATGCTCATCATGCAGAGCCAAGCCTATGACCAGCTCGACCGCCATGCGGAATCCCTGGCGGTGCTGCGGGAGGCCCAGACCATGGAGCCCTCCAACCCGCTGGTCCAGAACAACCTCGGCTACCTGCTGCTGGAGCAGGACCGGGATCTCGAAGAAGCCGCCACCCTGATCGAAGCCAGCGCCAAGGCCACACCGGACAATGGGAATGTGGTGGACAGCCTGGGGTGGGCCCAGTTCAAGCTGGGGCGGATCGCCGAGGCGGAGACCACCCTGCGTCGCGCCGCGGAATTGAGTCCCTTCAGCCCGGAGGTGCGCAAACACCTCGGTGAGGTCCTGGTGAAACAAGGCAAGCTGGCCGAGGCCGCCGAGCAATGGGACCGCGCCCTGGCCTTCGTGTTCCCCGACCGGGCCGCGCTCGAGAAGCGCCTGGGGGACCTTCGCATCCGCATCGCCAAAGAGCAGGCGGCGAAGGTTGGGGCCCCGGCTTCGCCTCCCCAGGCGCCGGGAGCCACCCCGGATGATGACGAGGATGAAGAGTGATGCCCCTCCAGGCCCCGCCGCCCATTTCCGCTCCTGCGCCAGCCACCCCCATCCGCGCCCAGTATGGCTGGGGCTACGCCGGTCCCGACGGCGAGGGCGTCGGCACCCTCAGCCTATTGATGGAGGCCGCCAGCGGCCGGCTCATCCTCGAATTGCACGCGCCGGGTGAGCGCCTGGTCCTGCTGGAAGGGGACCGGGCCTCCGGATACCGCCTCCAGGTGCCTCGGCAGAAACTCGATCAGCGCGCCATTTCCCTGTCCCAGCTGCCTCTGCCCTTCCTGCCCCAGGTGCCCAGCGTGGAGGCGCTGCTGCGTCTTTTGCGCACCGGCGAAGGCACTGGCGTATCAGTCACCAAGAAGGATGCCCAGGGCCCCCTGAAGCTCCACTGGCGGGGCCAGGATGCGCACGGCAAGGCTGAGCAGGTGTGGCTGGACCGGAAGCGGTGGGAGCTGGGGAAGTAGATTCCCTGCATTCGTTTCCTGCTGGAATCGCCTGCGGCGAGTTGAGTGAAGCGGTGTCGCCGCGACAATTGGTTGACCCTCACACTCCAGGCCTTGGATCGGGCGTCGCCCAGCTGCCGGCCCGCGACCTCTGGCTCCTGTTTCACGACGGGCCCCTGTTGGGGCCCGAAGCCGTTTCAGTGCGCCTGGGTTCGTTGCTTGCCGCGACGGTTCCATGGTGTGATGAGTTGGTCGGTGGTTAATAAACGGTATAAAATTAATATTTCGCAACATTGACCTACGGCAAAGCAACCTGCTAAAACCTGGATGCTGCCGTCAACAAGAACCCCGCTGCGCCGCAATCCTGCGGAGCCGCCTCAGACAGGAGGGATCGATGTCACGCCCAGTTCATTTCGAGATCCATGCGGAAGGTACCGACCGCGCGATGAAGTTCTATCGCGCCCTGATGGGTTGGGAATTCAACCAGTGGGGCCAAGAGCCCTATTGGCTCATCAAGACTGGAGAAAAGGATTCCCCCGGCATTGACGGCGGACTTCTGCCGCGCAAAGGCCCGGGCCCGGCCGACCTGCAGGCCGTCAATGCGTTCGTCTGCACCGTCGGCGTTACGGATCTTGATGCGATGACAAAACGGGTTCCCGGGCTCGGAGGCACCATTGCCGTTCCGAAGATGCCGATTCCAACCATGGGCTGGCTCGCCTACGCCAAGGACACCGAGGGCAATCTCTTCGGCATGATGCAGCCGGATCCGAACGCGAAGTGAGGGCGTGAACAACATCGCACCAACTGGTTGAACGGGTGCCAGTGCTGGTGGGCCTGTACCTTGTACGCCAGGTTAGAGTCCCGGTGGCGTCGGGGCGACAGGTTTTGCCGCCGCGGTCCACGCGTTGAGAATGGCATCGCCCAGGTGCTGGCCTGCAAGGGAAAGTTGCTGCTTGACCACGGGTCCCTGCCTGGCCCAGAAGATCAACCAGTAGGCTTGGGTGCGCTGTTTGGTAGGACTGGCCTGGGGGGTCGTGCGATCAGAGGTCTGATCGTTTTCCAGCAACTGGGGCACCAGACCGTGGGCGGCTCTCAGCCACTCCCAGGGACGGTCGAGGAAGGCGGGGTCGGGCCGGGCGGGCTGAACCACCAAGGCCTCCTCCTGGACGTACCGTTCCACCAGGCCGCTTTCCCACCGGCTGTGAACACCTTTCTGTTGGGTGTTCTGTCCATTGTGGTTTTCGGTGGTGTGCAGGGGGACATGGGCGTCCGCGACGTAGTGGCCCAGGATGGCGGTGGCCATGGCGACCTGGGTGGGGTCTCCAGCGCGGAAGGCCTCCACCAGGTCGCGCCAGCGGTCCTGGATGATCCAGGGCACGACGCCGTGGCGGTAGTAGTCCTCGCCGACCTTGGCCCGGGCCTCCTCCAGTTTGCGGGGCAAGTGCTCTGGGCCGCCGTAGGGCTCCATGTCCAGGAAGTGGCGGGGCCCCTCCTTCCGGTCCTGCTTCCAGTGGTCGGGATCTGACGCGTGGTCGGCCACCTCCGCTTCGCGCCCTGAGAACCAGGCCCGGGGGCCATTTGGCAGCGACCGGAGGGCCAGGGCCGAGACCACACGATGCCCCTTGTCGCCCCAGGGCCAGAGAGGTGTCGCGACGAAGAACAAAACCAGGAAAAGGATTCTCATACGAATTCACTAAACAAAACGACAACCACTGTCAAGGCGCCATCCCCTTCATTCCTGGAAAAAAGACCTGTGAACAGGGGTGAAGGGGATGGAAGGAATGCCGAACCTTGGCCGATGAAGCATGGTGAAAATGACATGCCCAAGTCCCACCGGCCTTCACCTGCCGATGTTTTTGTACGGGTAGTTGTCCGGCGTTATTCAGGAATGGTCCCCGTGCGCTCCCAGCGGGTCCGGGTGAAGAAATGGCGGGCGGCGTCGATGAAGTCCGTGGCCACATCCGCGGGACCTTCCGGCACATGGCCGTTGTCGTTGTCGGTGTCGCCTTCGCGGAAGCTCCACCACACGATGAAGGGGCGGCCGCGCAGGTGGTCCACGGGCAGGAAGCCCCAGTAGCGGCCATCCATGCTGTTGTCGCGGTTATCACCCATGGCGAAGAGGTGGCCCGGCGGCACCGTAATCGGTCCCAGGTAGTCCTTGAACCCTTCCTGGATGAGACTGTTCATGGACTGCATCTGATTGCGGTCGTGGAGGGCCATCACCTCCGGGTCCGCGTGGCGCCAGAGCCCCATGGGGCGCACGGCCTCGCCCGCATAGCGGGAGGGCGGCCAGGGACCGGGCGTCGGGCCTTCGGGGCTTTGCCCGAACTGGTACTCGAAGGGGCCGGTGGCCTGCTTGCCGTTCACATAGAGCCGCTTGTTGCGCATCTCCACGGTATCGCCCGCCAGGGCCACGCAGCGTTTCACGTAGTCCTGGTCGCGGTCGATGGGATAGCGGAACACGATGATGTCCCCGCGCTTCACGCCACGCATGGGGAAGAGGGCTTCCTCCCAGGCCCATTGGGGCTGGGCGAAGACGAACTTGTTGGCCAACAGGTGATCCCCGATCATCAGCGTGTTCCGCATGGAGGCGGACGGGATCTTGAACTGCTGGCCCACGAAGGCCTTGAAAAACAGGATCAGCACCATGGCGAAGCAGAGCACTTCGAGGTTGTCGCGCACCATGCCCTTTTCGGAACCGGGGGGGAGCACAATCTCAAGGTCTTCGGTGGGCGTGGCGGTGTTCGTCGGTTCGGCCATGGCGGCTCCGGGAGGGTCGATCAGGAACGCTTGATGGCAGGAAGATCCGTGAACCCGCGGGCCACAAGACGGTTCACGCTGACCCAGGTTCCGGCGCGTTCCTCCGTGGATTCCACTTCGCCGAGGTTGGGCAGGTAGAGGGTTCTTCGGCGGAGGCCATGTTCGGGCCGGGCTTCCACCCACACGCCGATGGGATCGGCCGTGGCGGGCAGGATCGCAGCCCCCTCCCAGGTGGCGCGTCCCACCACGCGGAATTCGGTGCCCCGGTCCGTCCATCCTGGGACGGCCGGAAAGCCGGAGGGTAGGGTTTGGGCCAGCACGCGGCCATCCTCTCCGACCAGGGTGATGCCGCCATCCTGATGCCTGAGGAGCAGGCTCAGCTGGCCCCGGGTGTTGGCCAGATCCAGCTGGACGAGGCTGGGCGCGCCCGGCTGCATCGTGGCGCGCGCCACCCGGACCTGCAGCCGGTCGGCCGAGCGCTGGGGTTGGGGCTGGGAGGGATCCTCAAAGATCAGAGTCAGGCCCTCCTCCCAGGGGCCATACACGGGCGCGGCCGTGCGGGACTGGCAGGCCAGGGCGAGCCACAGGACTGCCGACAGCAGGCAGGTCAGGACTGCACGCATCAGCGATGGCCCTTGTTGAACTTGGCCACCAGATCCGTGAGCGAGGCGCCGCTGGCCGGGGTCACGGGCTCGCGCTTGGGCTGCGGCGGGCGGGCGTCGCGCTCGGGCCGCGGTGGACGAGCCTCTTGCGGGCGGGGCGGCCGTGCGCCTTCGGGCCTGGGCGGCCTTGGCCCGTCGGGCCGGAGAGTATTGGCCCCTTCCGGCCTGGGAGGACGTGGCCCCTGGGGGCGGGTGCCTTCGGGCCGGGGCGGACGGGGGCCTTCGGTTCTGGGCGGTCGTGGGCCTTCAGGCCTGGGCGGGCGTGGGCCCGCTGCCGGTCTGGGCTGATTCCCCTCGGGCCGGTTGGGGCGACGGTGGTGGGGCTGCTGGGGCTGCCCAGTAGTTTCAGGGGCGGCGAGCAGGGCCTTCATGGAGAGGGCGATGCGCTTGGCCTCGAGATCGACGGCCAGCACCTTCACCTTCACCGCCTGACCCACACTGAGGGCGTCGGCGGGGTTCTTCACGTAGCGGTGGGCGATCTCGGAGAGGTGCACCAGGCCGTCCTGGTGCACGCCCACGTCCACGAAGGCGCCGAAGTCGGTGACGTTCGTAACGATGCCCTGGAGTTCCATGCCGATTTCCAGGTCGCTGGGCTTGTGGACGCCTTCGCGGAACTGCACGATCTCGAAGCGGTGGCGGGGATCACGCCCGGGCTTCTTCAGCTCGGCGAGGATGTCCTTCACGGTCTCGAGGCCGGCGTGGTCGTCCACGAGCAGCTTGGGATCGAGGGCATCCAGCACCGCGTCGTTGCCGATGAGTTCGGAGACGGTCTTGCCTGCCAGCTGGCAGATGCGCTGCACCACGGGATAGCTTTCGGGGTGCACGGCCGAGGCATCCAGCGGATCGTCGCCGTCGTGGATGCGGAGGAAGCCCGCGGCCTGCTGGAAGGCCTTGGCGCCGAAGCGGCTGATGTCCAGGAGCTGTTCGCGGCGCTTGAAAGCGCCGTGTTCGAAGCGATGGGCCACGATGCTCTTGGCCAGCCCTTCGCCGATGCCCGCCACGTAGGCCAGCAGCTTGTAGGAGGCGCTGTTGAGATCCACGCCCACGCGGTTCACGCAGCTCTCCACCACGCCATCCAGGCCCTTCTTCAGGGCGGTCTGGTTCACATCGTGCTGGTACTGGCCCACGCCGATGCTCTTGGGGTCCACTTTCACCAGCTCAGCCAGGGGATCCTGGAACCGCCGGGCGATGCTCACGGCGCCCCGCACGGTGACGTCATGCTCCGGGAATTCCTCCCGGGCGATGTCGCTGGCGGAGTAGACCGAAGCGCCCGCCTCGCTCACGCTTACGCAGATGAGGCCCGTGCGGCTGGTCTCCTTCAGCCACTCGCGGATGAAGGCCTCCACCTCGCGGCCACCGGTGCCGTTGCCGATGGCGATGGCCTCGATGGGGTTGCCGGTGCAGAGCTTCTCGAGGATGGCCCGGCTGCCGTCCAGGTCACGCTTGGGTTCCAGGGGGTAGATCACCTCGTTCTGCACCAGCTGGCCCAGGCGGTTGATG
>JANXYT010000270.1 GCA_025355915.1 Holophagaceae bacterium | reverse complement strand
CAAGGACATCGCCTACCCCCTGAACAACACCCTCCGCGAACAGATCGAGGAGAAGGTGCTGCTGGCCTACGAGACCGCCACCGGACACCGCGCCCTGAGCCGCATCGAACGTGGCGAAGCCATCCAGGTTCGCCCCGACCTGCTGGGCGTCGAGGAATTCGGATTCACGCCCAAGCCCAATCCCTGAAAGGCCCCAACCTCAGGCTTGGGCAAGACGCGGAGCCGCGCTATGCTTGCCTTTGCGCCTGGGGAGTAGCCAAGTGGTAAGGCAGCAGGTTTTGATCCTGCGTACCGAGGGTTCGAATCCTTCCTCCCCAACCAATGCTTTCCGGGGATTCCGCGCTTCGCGCATACCCCCGGACCCCCGCGCTCTGGCGTGGCGAAGCCACACCTGAGCTGGGAATGCCCCAGCGTATAGAAGAGAAGAGTCCGTCGGATTCCGCGCTTCGCGCATACCCCCGGACCCCAGAAGAATGAAGGAGGTAGGCAACCGCGCGCCGGAGCCGCCCGCGTCGGCAGGTTGCGTTCGGCGCCGGGCCTCATATCAGGACGGTGGCCGCCTCGCCATTTTCGTGCAGGAGGTAATCCAGGTCCTTCCAGGAGAGGGCAAGACGGCCCTTGATGCCCCATTCGGGTCCCCACGAATTGATGGCCCAGACCAGTTTCCGTTCCGCATCCACCCCCAGCAGCTCCAACGCGTGGCCCCCACGCACGTCCCCCTGGCGTTTCACCAAGCCGTGCGCATCCGGCCTGTCGAAACCTTCGTACCAGTTGAGACCGAGTTCCACCGGTCCCGTGGTCGACAACGTCTTGAGGACATCCTCAAGGCTGAAACACCACCGAAACCCCTTGGTGTAACCGATGAATTTGAGGGCTTTCATGGCGGCCAACACCGTGGATCCCGTGTCCTTGGAGGGCCAGGCCCCCGCGATGGTGTCGTGATGGGACGCCTTGGTATAGACCTGTCGGATCAAGGCTTCGGAATAGCGGATGCCCGGCCGCCGATAGGGTTCCGTGCACAGGACCCCCATGGCGCCCTGCCCCGTGCAGGTGCGCAAATTCCCTTGTTTGAACGCCTGCAGGGACCGGGCCCACAGCCGGGTCTGGATGACCGCCCCCTTGTCCAGAAGCACAGGAAAGTCCCGACTGCGTTCATCGAAGTGCAAGTGACGCCCGAGTCGCCCGCCGTGCTCCGAGGGATGTTCCGTGATTAAACCGATGCGGTGGAGACTGGGCGCATTCGACACAAGAGACCTCCATGGGTGGGATTGAGTGGACCTCTTCTGGGGGCACTGAAAGTCAATTGCTTTGATGGAGGATTAATCCGCGACAAGGAAAGGCTAGGGGTTCAATGAAATTATTTTAATTTGTTTTGTTGATTTTTTCCTCTTTACCAACAAACAATAGCTTAGTTTAAAGGTCGCACCCCGCGTGGATCATTGAATAATCCCGGCCGTACCGGCCAGGCAGGCAAGGGAAGGCTGGATCGCCCACCTCGATCCAGAAAACAGCGAGGCCTTTCGGCAGCCACCACCGCACGTCTAAGGGAGGACGACATGCCCACCAATAGAAGCCCCAAACAGGTCAAGGTGCATGCAGACGGCTGCACGCCCCAAAACCTGGAACTCTTCAAGGACAAGGACGGAGTCGTGTTTGTTCAAGGCGACCCCCATGCTCCGAAGACGATCCATGTGGACAACCCCGCCCTGTTTGGGACCACCACCTGCTCGGTCGGTGCCCTCGCCTCCGAGGCCACCGTCTACTTACCCAAAATCCCTGGCAACTACACCATCGGCATCTCGACAGCCGCTGTGAAACAGCCCGGTGCCAAGGGGACCGTGCAGGTGCTCTGCCTTGGAATATCCGGGGCCTTAGGGGCCACGGACTCAGGGACCATCAAGGTCACCCGATAGCGGATCGGTCAGAGTGAGGCTGAGAGCCTGCGCTGAGCTTGATCGGCCTTGGCTCTCCAGTCCCGGATCAGGTTCCTGTTGAGGGCGAAGGCTTCTTCAAAGCTCTGCAACGCCTCCCGTGCTTTCAGCGCGCGCGCGTTGGCTGGAAGAGCCTCTGCTTCCTCGAGGCAGAGGCTGCCAAGCAGAACGATAGCCTCGCCCCACTGAGGCCGCCTTTGCAGGACGCGGCTGAGCCAGGCCTTGGCTTGGGCTAGGCTGGGGCCGGGATCCTGGCCCAGGCTACGCTCCCATTCCGCACGATCCGCATACAGCCGGGCCATGGCGAGCAGGCTTTCCTGAGCGTGGGGGGCGACCTGCAGGACTTTCCCGAACGGTGCCCTGGCCAGATCGAAGTGGCTCGGCTCCGCACGGCCATGCAGGGCCTTCCACTTCGCGGCGGCGGACCGGAGTTCGCCCAGATTCTGCAGGGAATCCGGGTCCCGTGGATCCAGGCCAAGGGCTTTTGCCAGGGCCGCCTCCCCCCGCATGGAACTCTGGGATGGGTCTCCACCTTCTCGCAGGATCAGCCCGATACGCGAGGTCTCCACCCGGCCGAGATTGGACAGAACCCCTTTATGGCTGGGCGCAATTGCCAGCGCCTTCTGAAGGACCACCGACGCCTTCTCGAGGTCTTGCGAAGCGCCCGGCCCACGTTCCCAGCGAGCCTTCCAGATCAGGAGGTCGCCCAGGTTGAGATACCCGAAGACCTGTTTGGGGGCGGCTGTGATGGCCCTTTGATAGGCTTCCTGCGCTTGCATCAGGAGAGGAAGCGGATCCCGTCCCGTATCCCAGGCCGCGCGGGCCAACTGCAGCTGCGCGAGCCCGACGCCATTGTGCAGATGCGGCATGCCGGCGTTGATGGCGATGCCCTGGCGGTTGGCCGCCACGGATCGCAGGAGATCGGGTTGGGGATCTTCGCCACGGCCCCTTTTGATCAGCGCCAGATTGTAGAAGACCTTGCCTCGCACGAAGTAGGGGACGAAATGCTTGGGATTGAGCGCCTGGGCCTGATCAAGCACCTTCAGAGCTGCCCGGAGATCCCCCTCAGGGTCAGCAGCCTTTGGGCGCATGGCTCGCTGCTGAAGGCAGGTCCCGAGGTTGATCCAGGCGGGCAGCTGGTAGGGCTCCATCTGGGTGGCGTGCTGGTAGGCGGCAATGGCACCGCTCAAGTGTGCCGAGGGATCCCTCCCCTGTTGGTCTTCGAAATCCGACCAGGTCTGGTGGATCAGGCCGATGTGGTTCTCCACCGCATAGTCCCGTTTTTCGGTTGAGATGGATTCCAGTGCCCGAAGTCCCTTGGTGAGTTGGTCCGTGGGGTCGAGGTTCTGGTCCTGGAGGACATTACCCCACTGGTAGTGCGCCTTGCCAAGCGCCGCCCAAGCGTCCATGCGAGTTGGCCCTCCAGAAACGGCCAGAGTGGCCGTAGCCACCGCTTGCCGGACCAGGTCATTGGATGTCTCGCCGTGACTGGTCCTGAAGTCCGCAAGTTCTCCCAGCAGAGCGGCCTGAAGAATGAGCGAGGGCGAATGGTCCGGTTGGGCCACCAGGGCTGTCCTGGTCGCGGCCATCCCCCGGGCAAAGGCCGACTCGACCTGACCCCGGCCATATTTCTCCATGATGAGGACGTTGAGTTCGAGTTCAGCCATGGCCGCATGAACGACCGGCGCGCTGCGCCCGCTGGCCGCGGCCTGGGCGAGTTCCCGCCTACCGAGGTCGAAATCCGCGAGGGCCGCCTCCCGTTCACCCTGGTTCCAACGTTTCCAGGCTCGGGCCTGCAACAGCGAGCCGCGGAGCAGGCGAGCCTCGTAGAACCAGGGTAGTTCCTCCCCGATGACCTTCAGGCGGTCGAGGGCTTCATCCAGGCGTCCCTCGTAGAAGGCCATGAGGGCGTCCAGATAGGCCGGAGAGGCCTCCACGACTCCATTGGCTTGGCGCAGGTAGCCCAGGGCTCGTGCCCGAAACGTCGATTCTAGGTCCTTCTTGCGGGCCTCACGGTAGCTGGCTGAGGGAATCCGCTCTGCCTCGAGGAGCTTCTCCTGATATTGCCGGCCAAGGACAACCGCCAAGGCGAGGGCCACCCGCGGTTCCCGGTACCCCGCATCCCAGGCCATCTGCAGGTGTTCACGGGCCTTTTCGTCATCGTCCAGAGTCCAATATCCCCGGCCGAGAGCGTATAGCCCAGGGCCGTTGGCGAGCCTTCCCGCCTGTCTCATGGCCTCCTGGAGGTGAGCCATGTTGGCCCGCACGGCATTCAAGTCGGGCCGGATGTCATGGAGAGGGGAGAGCGCTGAATAGCGGGCCAAGGATTCGATGCGTTCCATGGATTCCGTGAACTGCTGGGCCAACTGTTCGCTGCGACCGGCATCCCGTCGGGTCTTGAGGGCCGAACCCAGTGCCCCCAGCACCAGCACCACGGCCACAGTGCCCGTCACAGCCAGCTGCTTGTGTTTCATGAACCGGCGATGCGTGCGATAGATGAGGCCCGCGGGCCTCGCCAGGACGGGCTCTCCCGCAAGAAAGCGACCCAGGTCGTCCGCCAAGGACTTGGCAGAGTCGTAGCGCCGTGAGCGTTCCTTCTCCAGGCATTTGAGCGTGATCGCTTCCAGATCTCTGGGGATGTCCAGACCGAGGGCACGGCTGGGTGGAACCTCCACAGAGGCGATGGCGCTGAGGATTTCCAGGGCGTTGGCTCCGGCGAAGGGGGGCCGACCGGTGGTCAGGTGGTAGAGCGTGGCCCCCAGGCTATAGACGTCCGTGCGTCGGTCCAGTCGGGACACCTCTCCACGGGCCTGCTCGGGCGACATGTAGGCAGGTGTGCCCAGCACCGAACCCGTTTCCGTGACGTCCTGGTTCCACTCGCGGGCGAGGCCGAAGTCCATGACGAAGGTGCGGCAGGCGCCGTCTTCCGTCCGCTCCACCATGATGTTCGAGGGCTTGAGATCCCGGTGGATGATGCCGACCCGATGGGCTTCATGGACCCCCAGAGCGGCGTCCCGCAGCACGATCACCTTTTGTTCCAGGGTGAGTCCCGAAGCCACATCCAGGCTGGCTCCGCCAATGTGCTGCATGGCGATGAAGATTCTCCCCTCTACTTCCCCGACCTCGAAGACCTTGCAGACATGCTCATGGTCCACCCGCGCCTGGGCCCTCGCTTCCATCATGAACCGCTGCAGGAATCGGTCATCGTCGCTGCGAACGAATTTGATGGCCACCTCTCGGCCCAATTTCCGGTCCCGCCCCAGAAAGACGGTGCCCATGCCGCCCTGCCCCAGGAAGGCCAGGAACTCATAGCGTTCCCAGTCCTTCACGGGGAATTCCGGAACCTTCGAAACGTTGGAATGGTGGAAAGGAGCTGGGTGGCTGGCGCCGGTGTCAGCCAAGGTTTCTGCTTGAGAATGCAGGGGATCCAGGGATGGCTCTCCGCGATCGCCCACGCCTTCAGCCTTCCTGTGCGGTGGTACCACGCATCTCGCCCGCCCCCAAGAGCGAGAGGATCTCATCGGGGCCAAGACAAGGAGCTGGCTGTTGGGACATGGATGCCTTGGGATCGATTACATCATAGGCTAACTCATGAGATGCAAGGTAGTATACCTGGCCTGTTCCCAGCGTGCCCACGTGCAAGCCTCGATCCCCTGAACCAGAAGGCCCCATGAAGCCCTTGCTGCTGCACATCCCTGGTCAACCGCCCTTCCCCCTGGAGGGCGAGGCCCAGTCCTGGACCCTCGGGCGCTCGTCGCAGAACGATGTGGCCATTCCCGATGGCAGCCTGAGCCGCCACCACGCCCGCATCTCCATGAAAGAGGACGTGCCCTACCTGGAGGACCTGGGCTCCCTGAACGGAACCTCGATCAACGGGGAGCGCATCTCGGATCCCCACCCCATTCACGAGGAGGACGAGATCCTCCTGGGGCAGGTCCCTCTGCGCCTAGGCTTCCGGAGCCAGGGTCCCAGGGTCAGCATTGGCACCGACTCTGACGAATCTTCCTCCGCGGGATCGGTGGTGCTCCCCCTGGACCGCCTCCGTGCCGGCCCCGATCGACGCGGCGAGGCACCGGAGACCCATCGTTTGCGGGAGGTGATCCGGGAGATCCAGGCCCTGTCCATGGAACTGCTGGAAGACAGCCCACCTGAGCAAATGCTCGCCCATCTTCTGGACCGGCTCTGGACCCTGCTGGAACCCTGGCGGGCCGCCGTCCTGATTCAGGACGCGAAGGCCGGGCTGCACACCGTGGCCTCCCGCGGACCCGAAGGCCACCAGCCCATATTGCTGTCGCGGAGCCTCGTGGACGCGGCCCTCCAGCGGAAGGAGTCCGTGCTCTTCAATGTCCTCGGCGACAACCAGGGACTGGCCTCGCCTTCTCTCGTGAACAGCGGCGTCACGTCGGCCCTGGTCACCCCTTTGGAACACCAGGGCGTGGTGAAGGGATTGCTCTACCTCGACTCCCATCCGCCGCGCCGGGCCTTCAATGAGGAGGATCTGCGCCTGGCGAGCACCCTTGCCACTCTGGCCACCGCCAAGCTGGAGCAGGCCCGGATGCGGGAAGAGGCCCTGGCGCGGAAGAAGGTGGACCAGGAACTGGACCTCGCCCGCCACATCCAGCAAGGGTTGCTGCCGGGCTTCCCGCCGGAGATCCCGGGCTTCCAGCTTCACGGCAACAATCTGCCCAGCCGGCAAGTGAGCGGAGACCTGTTCGGTTGGTGGCAGCGGGCGGACGGTCGCTGGCTGCTCGCCTTGGCCGACGTAAGCGGCAAGGGGCTCGGGCCCGGCCTGCTGATGGCGAGTCTGGCTGCCTATCTGGAAGCCTGGGCCGAGCGGGACCTGTCCACCGCGGACTTGGCCTTCCAGCTCTCCCGGGCCCTCGCGAAACACACCGATGGCCGCCGTTTCGTGACCGCCTTCCTGGCTCTCCTGGATCCCACCAGCGGGATGGTGAGCTACACCAATGCGGGTCACAACCCGGGCTTTCACGTCGCCCCCGATGGTTCCTGTCAGGAACTGGAATCCCAGGGCCTTCCTCTGGCCATGCTTCCCGGGCAAATCTATGGAACTGGACGGTTCACCCTTTCTCCCGGTGGATTGCTCGCGCTCTACACTGATGGGATCACGGAGGCAGCCGATCCCTCAGACGAGGAATACTCCCCGGAACGACTCAAGGCCTTCCTCGTGTCCCGGGTGACGATTCCTGTCGAAGCCCTGGATGCCCAACTCATGGCCGACCTGGATGTCCATGCCCAGGGCACTCCCTTCGCGGATGACCGGACCATCCTCCTGCTCAAGCGTCTCTGACTCCGGAGGCCCCTGGCGTTCACCACGGACAGCCGGAAGCTATCGCTCGAGGGCCCGAACCAAAGGGGATTCGGAACTCGCTGGACCTCAAAGCGGGAACTTCAAGCCCTTGTCGCCAGTGAGGTCGATGGTCTCGCTCTTGGAGCCCTTGGCACCGCGCACCGTGATGAGGTGCCGTCCCTGGCTGACCTGGACGCTGCTCCCGTCGCTTTCGATCCCGCTATCAATGCCGTCCACCAAAACCTTGCCAGGCCCCGGGAAGGTCTCGACGGTGAGGGTCGCCAGGCCAGGAACCACCGCTGCGGTGACCTGGTCTGCGATGACCGTGACCGGACGGGCATCCTTGTAGAAGTAGCGGGTGCTCGTCAACTCAATCTGGTGGCGTCCCGGCGTGAGTGTCAGCTTTGAACCGGGGTGAAGCTCTCCCATATCCCTGCCGTCCACTTTTACGCGCACGCTGAATCCGCCACTCAGCTTGAGGGATCCTGGCGCATTCGGGTTCAGCGGGGGTTCCTGCCGTGTCTCCGCGGTGGTGGCTTCCTTCAGCTCGAAGATCCGGCCGCCTGGCACCTCCCCCGGTCCAAAATCCGAAGCGAAGCCCAGCTTGTCCTTGGTGAGCGTCAGGCGGTGGGACTGACCCTGGTTCCATCGGACTTTCAACGGGGTGACCCCTTCCAGTGGTTTCTCATCCAGCACCGCGGTGGCACCCGGGGGCGCCGAGTCCAGCACCTCCTCGCTGAGGATGGGCTCGAAGGGGAAAGGGGGCGGGGCGTCACCGGGCTTGAACTCGTAGCGGATGGGCTGATGCCCCTTCAGTTCTAGGCGCAGCTGGTCCCCCGGCACCAGGGACTGGTTCATGGGGGTGGTGCCCACAGCCAGGTCATTCACGAAGACCTTGGCGCTCGTGGGCCTGGAATCAAGCTGGAGGCGCCTGCCCTTGGGGCCGCTGAACAGGAACCATCCTCCGCCTACCGCCACCGCCAGGGCTACCGCAACGATCCAGGGCCAGCCTGATGGCTGCGATTCGGATCGCGCCACCACCATTGTTTCCTCGTACGAGGTGGAGACAATCTCCGGCAATGGGGCCTCCCCACTCATGTGAATGAGACCGAGGAGTTCGCGCCGATCCTCCCTGCCCAACTCCACCACGGCGTCGAGGAGATCGCGCACAAAGGCCGTGCAGGTGGCATGGCGATCCTCGGGCCGCTTCGACAGAACCTTGCCGATGACCCGCCTCCATCCCTCTGGAAGGATCCCTAGCAGCGGTGGCTGCACTTCGATGGGGGGTTCGTTCACGATGCGGTAGAGGATGGTGTTGATCGAAGTGCCGGGGAAGGGCGACTGCCCGCTCATGAGTTCGAAGACCAGCACGCCGAAACTGAAGATGTCCGACCGGCTGTCCACCCGGCCTTCCTTGATCTGCTCTGGGCTCGCGTAGCTGGGCGTTCCTAAAAAGGTGCCCGTCTGGGTCAGGCTGGCGTCCTCCCGCTTGGCAATGCCGAAATCCATGAGCTTGGGTCGGCCATCCACGCCCACCATCACGTTTCCGGGTTTCACATCCCGGTGGACGATGCCCTTGGCGTGGGCGTGGTCCAGTGCTTCTGCGAGGATCACCGCGATGCGCAGCTTTTCCTTTATCGTCAGGGTTGGACCAACCTTGATGAGGCTGTCCAAGGGCTTGCCCGGGACGAATTCCATGGTCAGGAAGGGACCGTGGCCAGCCTCCTCGCCCACGTCATAAATAGCCACGATGCCTGGATGATTCAACAAGCCTGAGACCTCAGCCTCCCGTTGGAACCGCGCCAGGTACTCATGCCGATCGGCCTCGGTATTCACGGCATCCAGCTTCATGAGCTTGATGGCCACCTTCCGCTTGATCCGGGGGTCCTCCGCCAGGACGACGCTACCCATGGCACCGGATCCCAGCAAACTCAGCACCTGGTAGCGTCCGATGGTTTTGGGAAGGTTGAGGTTGTCGAGGTCACCCATGTCAGCATCCTACCGAACCCATTGGAGAGGACGTGGCAGTTTGTTGGGAATTGCATGGATTTTCCAGGAACCCGTGACACAATCAAGCAGGCCCCTTCGACTGGGCTGGGGGAGCTTGTTCCGTGATGGAAGTCATTAAAGCCGTCGTGCTGGTCACCTACTTCACGCTGCTCACCATCCTGAGCATCTACGGGGCCCATCGCCTCTGGATGCTCCTGCTCTACTACCGTCATAAGATGGATGTGCCGCAGCCGCAGGGGGATGTGAACTATTTACCCGTGGTCACGGTGCAGCTGGCCGTGTTCAACGAGATAAACGTCATCGAGCGGCTCATGGACCATGTCGTGAAGATGGACTGGCCCAAGGAGAAGCTGGAGATCCAGGTTTTAGACGATTCCACGGACGACACCATCAAGGTCGCGAGCGCCGTGGTGGACCGCTACAAGTTCCTGGGCTTCGATATCCAATACCTTCACCGCACCGACCGCACGGGGTTCAAGGCTGGCGCACTGTCTGAGGGCCTGAAGGTCGCCAAGGGTGAGCTGGTGGCCATGTTCGACGCGGATTTCCTCCCGACGGTGGATTTCCTCCGCAAGGCTGTCCCCCACTTCGCCGATGAGAAGGTGGCCTTCGTCCAGGGCTGCTGGGCCCACGTGAACCGCGAGTTCTCACTGCTGACCCAGGTGCAGGCCATCCTGCTCGACGGGCACTTTGTCTTCGAACACACCGCCCGCAACCGCTCCAAGGCCTTCTTCAACTTCAGTGGCACCGCCGGCATGTGGCGCGTCTCCGCCATCGCCGACGCCGGAGGCTGGGAGCACGACACCATCACCGAGGATGCCGATCTGTCCTACCGCGCCCAGCTCAAAGGCTGGTCGGGCATCTATCTCAAGGATCTGGTGGTTCCCGCCGAGCTGCCCGTCGAAGTCAACGCCTTCAAGAGCCAGCAGCACCGCTGGGCCAAGGGCAATGCCCAGGTCATCCGCAAGCTCATGAAGACCATCTGGATGTCCAACGAAAGCCTGCACACCAAGCTGGAGTGCTGGTTCCACCTCACGGCCAACTGCAACTACATGCTGATGGTGGTCCTCTCCGTCA
>JANXYT010000254.1 GCA_025355915.1 Holophagaceae bacterium | reverse complement strand
CGCCGCCCGCAGCGCCTTCGATGAGACCGGGGATGTCGGCGATGACCCAGCTGTCGAGCAGGTCGCCGCCGAAGCGATCCAGGCTCACCACGCCGAGCTGGGGCTCCAGGGTGGTGAAGGGGTATTCGGCAATCTTGGGCCGGGCGGCACTGAGGCGGCTCACCAGGGTGCTCTTGCCGGCGTTGGGGAAGCCCACCAGGCCCACGTCCGCGATGAGCTTCAACTCGAGGTCGAGGGTGCGCGCTTCCCCCTCCTCGCCGGGCTGATGGTGGCGGGGAGTGCGGTTGGTGGAGCTTTTGAAGTTCGTGTTGCCGAGGCCGCCGCGACCGCCCCGGGCCACGCAGACTTCCTCGCCGGGGGAGAGCAGCTCCGCCAGCATTTCGCCGGTGTCACCATCCTTCACCACGGTGCCCAGCGGCACTTCCAGCAAGATATCCGCGCCATCACTGCCATGGCGCATGCAACCCTCGCCCTGGCGGCCGCGCTCGGCCGTGAACTCGCGCTTGCTGCGGTAGGGGTTGAGGGTGTTCAGGGCCCGGTTGGCGCGGAGGGTGATGGACCCGCCCTTGCCGCCGTCTCCGCCATCGGGGCCGCCCTCGGGGGCAAACTTCTCCCGGCGGAAGCTCATGGCGCCGGCTCCGCCGTGACCAGCGGCGACGTGGAGCTGGATGCAGTCAAGGAACATCAGAAGCCTTTGTGGTCAGTGGGCAGGGTGAATGAGCACAGGCCGGGCTTTGCCCGGCCTGTGCTCGGGGGTCTCGGGGGTATGCGCGCAGCGCGAAACCCCCGGACAGCATTCACCCCTCGATGGGATCGATGTGGATGAAGCGGCCACTCTGGCCCTTGTCCTGGAAGCGGACCTTGCCGTCGACCTTGGCGAACAGGGTGTGGTCCTTGCCCATGCCGACATTGATACCGGCCCTGAACTTGGTGCCCCGTTGACGGACGAGAATGGAACCGCCGGGGACGAGTTCTCCCCCGAATTCCTTCACGCCCAGGCGCTGGGAATGGGAATCGCGACCGTTGCGGCTGGAACCGACGCCTTTTTTATGTGCCATGGAAATACCTCTTCAGCTTGGATGTCGAATGATCAGTCGAACGCTTTTCATCACCAGCTTTTTCGCCAGCGAAAAAGCTAGGCCTTGATCGAAGTGATGCGGACCTCGGTGAAGTTCTGGCGATGGCCCTGGGTGCGCTGGTAGGTGGTGGTCTTCTTCTTCTTGAAGATGATCACCTTCTTGGCCCGGTCATGGGTGATGACCTCGGCTTCGACGGTGGCGCCGCTCAGGGTCGGCTTGCCGATTTGCAGATCGCCGTCGTTGTCGATGAGCAGCACCTGATCGAATGTGAAATTCTGCTTGGGATCCGTCTGGAGCGTTTCCACCCGGATGACATCGCCCTCGGTGACGCGGTACTGCTTCCCGCCGGTCTTGATGATTGCGAACATGAAAACCTCTAAGTGGGGGCGTGTGGGCGGCAGTCCATCGGACGCGCTTGGGAGCCCACGGCCAGGGCAAGGCCCATCAGTATGTGTGGAAAACCCTGTCGGCTCAAGGGAAATTCTTGAAGGCATGGGCATTGGTTTCCGGCCGGACCCCCGGGATGGGATGATCGGATTCGGAGATTCCCATGGGCCGTGACTTCCAGACCTTCCTGAAGCAGCTCGAGGCCGCGGGGGAGCTGAGCCGCGTCTCGGTGGAGGTGGACCCCTTCCTGGAGATGGGTGCGATTGCTGATCGGGTGTCCAAGCAACCCGGGGGCGGGAAGGCCCTGCGTTTCGATCGGCCGAAAGGGAAGGCCATGCCCGTGGCCATGAACGCCTTCGGCAGCCTCAAACGCATGGAGATGGCCCTGGGCGTGGACCAGGAACCCCGCGGCCTCGACGCCATCGCGGACCGCATCGAGAAGCTGGTGCAGGAGGCCATGCCCAAGCCCGGCAGCGGCTTTTTCGAAAAACTGGCCAAGCTGCCGGTGCTGGCGGAAGTCGGAAACTGGATGCCGAAGACCGTACGAAAGGGGATCTGCCAGGAAATTGTGTTGAGGGGCGACCAGGTGCGGCTCTCCGACCTGCCCGTGCTCACCACCTGGCCCGAGGATGGCGGTCCCTTCATCACGCTGGGCCTGAGCCACACGCGCAACCAACTGACCGGCCACCGCAACGTGGGATTGTACAGGTTGCAGGTCTTCGATGACCGCACCTTGGGCTTCCACACCCAGCTGCACCACGATGGGGCCCGCAACCGCCACGGCTACAGCCACGATGAACGGATGCCCGTGGCCGTGAGTTTTGGGGGCGATCCGGCGCTGACCTACGCCGCCACGGCGCCCCTGCCGCCCTTCCTCAGCGAGGTCATGTTCGCGGGCTTCCTGCGGGGCGAAGGCATCGAGATGGTGCCCTGCGTGACCAATGACCTGGAGGTGCCCGCTGACAGTGAGATCGTCATCGAGGGCTACGTGAACCCCGGTGAGCTGCGTCGCGAAGGCCCCTTCGGCGATCACACGGGCTACTACTCCCTGGCCGATGACTACCCGGTGCTGCACGTGGAAGCCATCACCATGCGGAAGAATCCGGTGTTTCCCGCCACCATCGTGGGCCGTCCGCCACAAGAGGACGCCTACCTGGGCCTGGCCACCGAGCGGATCTTCCTGCCGCTGCTGCGCCTGGTGCTGCCGGAAATCCGCGATATGCACCTGCCCGCCGCGGGTGCCTTCCACAACCTGGTGATCCTCAGCCTCCGGAAGGAATACCCCGGGCACGCCCAAAAGGTCATGAACGCCATCTGGGGCACGGGCCAGATCATGTTCACCAAGGGCATTGTGGTGGTGGACGAAGACATCGATCCCCACGACCTCAACGAGGTGCTCTTCCGGCTCACGAGCAACGTGGATCCCAAGCGGGACATGCTGTTCACCGAGGGTCCGCTGGACGTGCTGGATCACGCCGCCGACCGCTTCGCCTTCGGCAGCAAGGTCGGCATCGACGCCACCCGCAAGAACCGCCCCGGGGACGGCTATCAGCGCGAGTGGCCGCGGGATCTGGTGTTCCCGGGGGAGATCCTCGAGCGGGTGGCGCAGCGGTGGCAGGAATATGGTCTTCCGTAGCTCGGGCCCCGCGCGGGGCCCGAGCCAGGACCGAGAGCGCCCTAGAACCGGATGGTGACGGCCGCCTGCAGGGCATCTGCCTGGAAGCCGCTGGACACGCGGGAATGCAGGAAGCGGGCCTCGGTGCCCACGGTGGCGTTCCACTGATAACCCGCGCCCGCCGCCAGACCGAATTTGGTGGTGTCGCTGCTCACCTTGGACAGGGCGTCCTTTTGCTCAAAGGACCAGCGCACGGCCGACAGGCCGCCGGTAAGGTAGAGCCCTTCCGGCTTTCCGGCAATGAAGTAGAGGTAGTCCATGCCGAGGCTGAGGTTGGAGGCGGTCCGCTTGACGGTGGCGAAGGAGGCTTCCGGGTAGACGCTGTAATCGAGGCGAGGGCGCAGCATGTGGCCGTCACCCAGGTCAAAGGTGCCATGGATGCCGATACCAGGACCCGGCTTGCTGTCCACGTAGGTCTTGAGGTCGCCCAGGGGGATGTTCACCAGACCCTGCACGCCATAGCGGGGGGCCTCGGCCTGGAGGGTCAGGGCGGCGGCCAGGATGGTCAGGGTGGTAAGGGACGAGGTCTTCATGGTTCCTCCCGGGGATGGCGGCTCTGGTTGAACCGACCGAAGCACCCGGGATCATATTTCCACAGATGGGGAGGGCGGTGATCAGGTTTGACGAGCAAAAAGGAAAACTAGAATTAAAGATCTAGCTTGGGTTAGTCATTGCTATTGCCTTGATTTTTCAACAAAAAGGCGCCCATCGGGGCTAATGCCGTTCACTTAGGAGCCTGTCGCGTGACCGCGACAGGCTCTCCTTGTCCTTGAGGCCGGTTACGAGGGATCCGCGCATGTTTGGGCTCCGCGTTCCAGAGTGTGCGGCGGGAAGGGCGCCCTGGTCCATTGCTGCC
>JANXYT010000243.1 GCA_025355915.1 Holophagaceae bacterium | reverse complement strand
GATGATCCCAGGGCAGGTCCTCGGACAGGGCCGGGACCGGAGCCGTGGGCGATAGGAAGCCCGGAACCGCCTCCAGCCCCCAGGGAGAGCCGCCGATGACCCGGGGAATTTGGGTGAGCCCCGGTCGAAGGGTGATGACCTCCGGATGCAGGAACCGGGGGTGGGGATCCTGTTCGAGGCGTCCAGAAAGGTGGCCCAGGAGGGCCTGTCGCTGACCGTCGCCCCAGCCACCCCAGCGGCGGGAAAGTGGGGTGCCCTGCAGGGCCTGGAGGTACCAGGCCTGCTCTCCATCGATTCCGATGTGGCTGATGACGGGGTCCAGGGGCGAGGCATCGAGGAATCGGGCCAGGAACGTGTCCCTGATCTGCTCCAGGTCGCGGTCGGTGGGCAGGGGCGCCCAGATCTGAGCGAGAAAGCGCGCCCCATCCAGCTCCCGGCGCATCAGGTGCCACGTGCAACCGTCGCCCCGGCCCAGTTCCATGAGCCAGGTGTACCGGTGGGTTCCGAGGAATCGGGTCATATCCATGGAAGGACCCGATGGACTGCAGCGAGGTGCTGAGAGGGCATGGGCGAAAGTGTACCCGAGCGGGTGCCGGGTTGATGGAAGAGCGAAAAGCGGAGACAGGATGAACAGGATTAGCAAGGATTAACAAGATTAATGATTAAAAAATAATTATAAACATCACTTGGATCATAATTTTTCCAAATCAAAGCTGAAACCAAGAATTTAACCGCTGGGTACCGACCCAACGCACATGGACTCGCTGAAGCCAATGCGCAAAAACAGCCCATCCTGACAGGATGTTAGCTTTGTTATATTTAATCCTGTTAATCGATCTTTCAATCCTGCTAATCCTGTTTATGCCTTAGCGGCATTAGCGACTAAAAAATGGATCCAGGATTACAGCTGCTGTGAGCACCAGCGCGAACAGGTTGATGTTCATGAACACGCGGCGGTAGAGGCGGGCATCCTGGCCGGGCTTCAACAGGGGCAAGGAACCGATGACGAGCCAGAGCGCACCGAGGCCGAGCATGATCTCAGCGGGGCGGGACGCCAGCACGCGGAACAGGGGCAGCAGGCCGCAGGCCGCAGCGGTGCCGCAGATCCAGGTGAAGGTCAGCCGTGACAGCCGGGGACGGCCGAAGACCGTCACCAGGGTGGGGAAGCCCGCCCCCTCGTAACCCTCCGCATGGAGGCCCACCAGCAGCCAGAAATGGGGCACCTGCCAGATGAAGAAGACGAAGGCCAGCGCCAGGACGGAGGGGTCGGAGGCGCTCCCGCCCGCGGCGGTCCAGCCGATGGCGGGGGGCAGCGCGCCGATGAGCGAGCCCGGTACCACCGCGAAGGCACTGACGCGCTTGAGGGGGGTGTAGAAGCCGTTGTACCAGGCCAGGGCCAGGGCCCCCAGGAGCGCCGAGGTCAGGTTGTGGGCCACCAGCAGGACCAGGAATCCCGTGACGGCGAGGGCCACGGCGATGGCCGTGGCCGCGGTGGGGGTGATGTCCCCCCGGGGGATGGGCCGCTGGGCCGTGCGGGGCATCCTGGCATCGTGATGCCGTTCCTGCACCTCGTTGAGGGCGCTGGATCCCATGGCGAGCAGGAGGATGCCCACCAGGGTCGTGATCAGGCCGGCGTCCACGCCCCGCAGGAAGGCCACGTAGCCGGCGGCGGCCGTGAAGGTGGAGGCTCCGGAAATCCGCAGCTTGGTCAGCTCGAGGAACATGGAGACCGGGCTGGCTTTCGGGACGGGGATCACGGCGACGCTCAACGAAGGTCCATTACTTGAGGGTCTTGATGTAGCGCACGATCTCGTCCAGTTCCTGCCCGGTGAGCTCCGTCTCGGGCATGGCGGGCGGGTAGCCGCGCGTCACCTCGTCCATGGGATTCGTGATGGCCCGGCGCAGGTAGGCGTCGTCCACGGTGATGGTGATGGTTTTGGTGGCCCCGGCGGCGAGGATCTGTTGCTCCTTGCCGTAGAGGGCCTTGAGGGTGGGGCCCACCATGGGCTTGCCGTCCAGGGAGTGGCAGTCGAGGCAACCCTTGGCGGTCAGCAGGGCCAGGCCCGGGGGCAGGTTCTTGAGTTCCGGGGGGGCTGCCGGGGTCTGGATGGCCTTCCCCGGCTCGGGCGCGCTTTCGCCGCCGAAGTACCAGGCCTTGAATTCTTCCTCGGGTACGACGATGACCTTGCTCAGCATGAGGCTGTGGTCCACGCCGCAAATCACCGTGCATTCGATGTCGAAGGAGCCGAGCTTGGTGGCCTGGAACCAGGTCGTGTTGGTGCGCGCAGGGACGGCGTCGATCTTGAGGCGGAAGGAGGGTATGTAGAACCCGTGCACCATGTCTGCGCTGCGAACCTCCGCCTTCATGGGCTTGCCGATGGGGGCGAAGAGCACCTTGGTCTGCTTGCCGTTGGGGTATTCGAAGGACCAGCTCCACTGGCGGGCGGTGACCTTCACGACCATGGAGTCGCGCGGGGCCTGGCGCATGTATTCGTAGTTGGTCCAGCCGTAGTAGAAGATCGTGAGGAATAGCACAAGGGGAACGGTGGTCCACACGATCTCGAGGCCCACGTGCCCTTCGATCTGCTCGGCCACCGGATGGCGCTTTTTGCTGTAGCGCACGACGAAATAGATCATCAGCGTCGTGATGAAGATCAGGAAGACCACCGAAAGCCCGAACACGTAGAAGAAGACCGCGTCCGATTTCTGGGCCGAAATGGCGGCTTGGTTCATCCAATCCATGGGAGCCTCAGCGGAAAGCGACGTCGGAGAAGAGCAGGGCGAAAAAGATCAGCAAGGTCCCGAGGGTTACCAGAACCACCACCTTGAATAGCGGTCCCTCGTACTTCAGGTGCATGAAGAAGTAGAAGACCAGGCCAGCCTTGAGGGGGGTCAGGGTGAGCAGCCCCCAGACGGCGGCGGTCTGGCCCAGGTGGCTGACGCCCACCAGGCAGCCGGTGAGGATCAGCAAGGCCACCCACACCTTGATGAAGGTGCCGTAGCCCGGGTGCTCGGCGTGGGATTCGGGGGAATGAAGGGTTTCACTCATGGGGGTTCCTCAGACCGAGCATCCAGCTGTGCTGGAGGCGAGGTGGGGTCCCGGGGGTGTGCGCGCAGCGCGGAACCACCGGGAGGATGTCAGGCGGCCAGGTAGAACAGCGGGAGGAGGAAGATCCAGATCACATCCACGAGGTGCCAGTAGAGGCCGCCATTTTCCAGGTGGATGTAGCGGTCCTGGCGGATGCGGTCCGTGGCCACCCACCAGAGCATGACGCCCAGCACCGACAGCCCGGCGATGACGTGCAGGCCGTGCAGGCCGGTCATGGTGAAGTAGAGGCCGAAGAAGACCTGCTCGCCCGGGGGCAGGGTGGCCAGGTGGGGAGCGTTGGGGTAGAGGCCGTGGTGGAACTTGGCGCTCCACTCGAAGCCCTTGATGACCAGGAAGGCGGATGAGGCACCGAAAGAGGCAGTAAAAACTTCCGCTGTAACGCTGACCAACGCGCCAGTTCCCGCGGCGGCCATGCCGGAAGTTCGGCGCCCGATGCGGCGCAAACTGCCGGACGAGCGGCACAGCATCACGCATAAGTTCAG
>JANXYT010000006.1 GCA_025355915.1 Holophagaceae bacterium | reverse complement strand
GTGAGCGCCGTCCACGCCGTCAAGGCGGAGGTGCGGCTCTACGAGGCCCTCTTCACGCAGGAAGACCCCATGAACGTGGCCGAGGGCCAGGACTGGAAGGCCCTCCTGAACCCAGGCAGCCTCGAGATCCTCACCGAGGCCCGGCTGGAACCCAGCCTCCAGGCGACCCGCCCCGGCGAGCGGTTCCAGTTCGAGCGCACCGGGTATTTCGCCGTGGATGTGGATTCCCGCGCCGGGAATCCCGTATTCAATCGCACCGTGGGGTTGAAGGACAGCTGGTCGAAGATCGAGGCCAAGGGCTGAATGGCCATTTCTGGCGCGGGCCTCTGAGGACCTGAGCCTGGAGGCTGTGACCCAGGTCGCATCGGCGCCCCCAGGTTTCTTTCCCTCCGTGTCAGGAACAGCTCCGCTCTGATAGGCTCGATGGGTTGGGCCACCCCCGCGGGTGGCCCTGCCGGGAAGCCGCCCATGGACAAGCTCGCGAGCATGCTTCACATGACCCCTGCCATCTTCTGGATGGTGGTCAAGGTCGTCATCGTCTTCGCCGGCGTCATGTCGCTGGCGGCCGTCTGGACTTGGGTGGAGCGCCGGGGCTCGGCCATGATCCAGGACCGCATCGGCCCCAACCGGGCCAGGCTGTTCGGACGCTGGCCCATCCTTGGCCTGGCCCAGATTGCCGCCGACGGCATCAAGTTCTTCTTCAAGGAGGATCTGGTCCCGACGGACGCCAACAAGCGCCTGTTCTGGTTGGCCCCCTTCCTGGCCTTTGTTCCGGCGCTTATGGGTTTCGCGGTGATCCCCTTCGGCAAGAGCTTCGTGAGCGGGGGCCAGACCTACCACCTGGCCTTGTTGGATCCCGGTAACGGCATGGGGATGCTCTACCCCCTGGCCATCGGGGGGATGGCGGTCTACGGCGTGCTGGTGGCCGCCTGGTCCAGCAACAACAAGTGGTCGATCCTCGGTGGCATGCGGGCTTCGGCCGCCATGGTGAGCTACGAGATTGGCCTGAGCCTCGCCGTCATCAGCATCTTCATGACCACCGGCGGCTACGATCCATCCGAAGTCATCAGCGCCCAGGGTCACCTTCCCTGGGCCTGGAACATCGTCCGCCAACCGCTGGGCTTCATCGTGTTCTTCACGTGCATGTTCGCCGAAACGAATCGCCTGCCCTTCGACTTCGCCGAGGGCGAGAGCGAGATCGTGGCGGGCTTCAATACCGAGTACGGCAGCATGAAGTACAGCCTGCTGGCCCTGGCCGAATACTCGCACCTGATGACGGCCTCGGCCCTCATCGCCACGCTCTACTTCGGCGGCTGGCAGGTGCCCTTCGTGAAGGACCCCACGGTGATGCTGTCCGTGGCCAGTTTCCTTCTGAAGATGCTGTTCTTCGCCTGGGTCTTCGTCTGGATCCGCTGGACCGTGCCACGGTTCCGCTACGACCAGCTCATGCATCTGGGATGGAAGGTCATGCTGCCCCTGTCCATGGCCAACCTGATCTTCCACGCCTGGCGCATGAGCCAGGGGCACTGAGGAGGGGGCGATGGCCGTTATCGTCAAAAAAGTCGAGCTGACCTGGTTGGACCGCACCTATGTCTGGCCGGTGATGAAGGGCATGGGCATTACCTTCCAGCACTTCCTCAAGCAGCTCTTCACGCCCACGGCCAAGCGGTACACGATCCAGTACCCGGACATGAAGAAAGAGATGCCCGCGGGCTACCGAGGTCTCCACGAGCTGAAGCGGTTCGAGGATGGCGCCATCAAGTGCGTGGCCTGCTTCATGTGCCAGGAGGCCTGTCCCGCCCGCTGCATCAGCATCGAGGCCGAGGAATTCAGCGACCTGAACATCACCCAGGGCTTCGAGGAGAAGCGGCCAGCGGTGTTCAAGATCGACATGCTGCGCTGCATCTACTGCGGCATGTGCGAGGAAGCCTGCCCCAAGGATGCCATCTGGCTCCGCAACGACTACGAGGTGGCCGCCTATGACCGCCTGTCCATGCAGTTCGGCAAATGGGACCTGATGAATACCTACGCCGAGGCGGATGGCAAAGACAGCCTCGGCCAGGATCCCACCCCCTCCGTGCCGCGCCGCACGATCGCGATGTAAGGAGAGGCCATGTTCATCACCTTTGCCCTCATCACGCTCCTGGGCGCCCTGGGAATGTTGCTGCAGAAGAACGTCATCATGGCGGGCCTCTGCATGGTGGCCACCTTCTTTGGGGTTGCCGGGCTCTTCGTGCTGCTGGCCAACCCCGTGGCCGCGGCCCTCCAGATCATCGTCTATACCGGTGCCATCCTGGTGCTGGTGCTCTTCGTGATCATGATGCTGAACAGCCACGAGGAGGAGAAGGCCCAGGCTCCCCGGCCCATCCAGCGGTGGGTCTCGCTCGCCCTGGTGGCGGCCCTGGCCTTCGGTTCCGTGAAGCTCGTGCTGGCCTCCTCTGGCCTGAAGGCGCTGGGTGAGAGCGGCGCTGCGGTGCCTCAGGCAATGACCCTCCAGAAGGTGGGAACCGCGCTCTTCGCCGATCACCTGCTGGGCTTTGAAGTGGCGGGCTTCCTGCTGCTGGCGGCCATGATTGGCGCCGTGGCGCTGACGAAGAGGAACCTGTGATGAGCCCAACCTGGTTACCTCTCCCTAGGGCCTTGGATCGGGTCATGGTTTTGACGAGCGTCTCGCGTATCGGCGAAGCCGATACGCGAGA
>JANXYT010000131.1 GCA_025355915.1 Holophagaceae bacterium | reverse complement strand
CTGGAGAAGGGGCGGGTGGTGATCTTCGGCGCGGGCACCGGCAACCCCTACTTCAGCACTGATACCGCTGCGGCGCTCCGAGGCAACGAGATCTCCGCTCAGGTGGTGATGAAGGCCACCAACGTCGATGGCATCTATACCGCCGATCCCAAGAAGGAGCCCTCGGCCACGCGCTACGACCGCATCAGCTTCCAGGAGGTGCTGGAAAAGGGGCTGAGGGTCATGGATGCCTCCGCCATCGCCCTCTGCATGGAAAACAAACTGCCCATCCTCGTGTTCGATATGAACAAGCCCGGCAACCTCGTGGCCGCGGTGAGGGGCGAGGCCGTGGGGACGCTGGTCGGTTGATACCCAACACGCATCCGGCCGCGGATCCGTCAGACTGGAACCATGGACGTGCTCGCAGGCCTTCCCGAAGCCACCATCCTTCGAGACTTCGAATCCCTGGAGCCCTTCCTCCGGGATGAATCCCATGTGCGCGGCGTTCCCCCCCTGGCCGTGGTGAAACCCCACGGCCCCAAGGCCCTGCGCGAACTGGTCCGGCGGGCCAAAGCGGAAGGCTTCGGCCTCGTACCCCGGGGCGCGGGCACGGGCAAGGCCGGGGGCTGCGTGCCCACGGAACGCACGGTGATCGTGGACTTCTCCGAGTGGCCCGGCGACCTCCGCGTATCGCCGCAGGACCTCTGCCTCAGCGCGCCCGCCAGCGCGCCTCTGCGGGAGGTGAAGGCCGCCGCGGAAGCCGAGGGGCTGTTCTATCCGCCCGATCCGAACTCCTGGGAAAGCTGCGCCCTGGGCGGCACCCTGGCCACCAATGCCGGCGGGCCCAACGCCTGCAAGTACGGCATGACCCGCCACTGGGTGCTCTCCGTCGACGCCCTGCTGGAAGATGGCGAGCTCCACACCTTCGGCATCCACAGCGTGAAGGCCAACGCCGGTCCCTCCCTGGGCCAACTGCTCATCGGCAGCGAGGGCATCTTCGGCTTCATCGTGGGCGCCACCCTACGCCTCACGCCCCTGCCCCGTGAGTTCGCCACCCTGCTGCTGCCCGTGAAGCGCTGGGAGGACCTGCTGGATCTGCCTGGCCGCCTCTGTGGCGCGGGCTTCCTGCCCAGCGCCTTCGAGTTCTTCGATCCCGCCGTGCTGGCGGAACTGCGCGCCCACGGCCCGGAGGCGGCCCGGCGCCTGCCGGGCGAGGCCCTGGCCATCCTCGAATTCGATGACCGCGGCTGCACGTCGGAGGCCTTCCTGGAGGGCCTGCTGGACCTGCTGGGGCCCGTGGCGGACGGCTTGGAAATCGCCTCGGACGCGCGCCAGCGCCAGGGCATCTGGGCCGTGCGCCGCATGACGAGCGCCTTCCTGAAGGAGCGCCACCCGGGAAAGGTGAGCGAGGATATCGTCGTGCCCCGCAGCCGCCTGCGCGAGTTCTTCGAGGGCCTCGATCGCCTCGACTTCCCCAGCATCAGCTACGGCCACCTGGGGGATGGCAACCTGCATGTGAACCTGCTGGCCGCCGGAGAGACCGAGCCAGCCCGGCTCGAGCGCCAACTCATGGACCTCTTCCGCCTGTCCATCAGCCTCGGCGGCGCCCTCAGCGGGGAACACGGCATCGGCCTCGCCAAGCGCGACGCCTTCCTGGCCCTGTCCGATCCAGGCCAGATTGCGGCCCTGCGGGCCATCAAGCAGGCCCTGGATTCCTGCGGAATTTTCAACCCCGGCAAAGTCATCTGAAGCATGCGAACGGGGGAAAAAGCAAAAGTGATTTGAGCCACGGATGAACACGGATTCACACGGATAAATGATTCACCACCAAGACGCCAAGACGCCAAGACGCCAAGAAAAAGCGCTGGTCACGGAAGCCACGGAAGAAAGCAGGAAGACACGGAAAAGGGTAGAATCGTCCACTCCGCAGCACGGGCCGGATCCTGGGGATGCCAAGGCTGCGTGTGAATGGGTTGGCGCGCCTTTGTATCCTCCGCGGCTCCGCGCCCTCCGCGTGATTCAGTTCGCTTTGGCCGAAGGTCATCCTCGATGCCCGGGAGGAGTCAACCCCATGGGCCATCCTGCCATTCTCATTTTCCCGATTATCGGCAAGTCTCAGCTCGATTCTTTTCAATACGAAAACCTGGAACCTGTGGACCTAAGGCCCTATCTGCGGGTTCCTGCTTTTCAAGCTGAGTGTGGCCGATAAGCAGGCTCATTTTTTATCGGTGTTCATCGGTGTTCATCGGTGGTTCCCCTTTCTTTGCCACTGGAAGTGGGTCGAATCTCGGGATGGGCGCGGCTCCGCTATGCTTGGGCCAGCCTCTGGAGCACCCGTGAGCCATCTCTTCTTCGGCGACAACCTGCATGTGATGCGGGAGAGCATCGCCGACGCCTCGGTGGATCTGGTGTATCTCGATCCCCCGTTCAATTCCAAGCGGGACTACAACCTGCTGTTCAAGTCGCCCGAAGGCGGC
>JANXYT010000106.1 GCA_025355915.1 Holophagaceae bacterium | reverse complement strand
TGTTCACCACGAAGCTCCTGCCCGAGAAGCTGGACCTGGAGCGCATGACCATGACCGCGGTGCCCCGCGAGGAGTGGAAGCAGATCTTCGAGGACACCTGGCGTTGGTACCGGGACTTCATCAACGACAAGGACATGAACGGCAACGACTGGAACGCCATCGGCGCCAAGTTCCGCGCCTGGCTGCCGGGGTTGAACTCCCGCCAGGAACTGAACTGGCTGCTGAGCCAGATGGTGGGCGAATTGAATGTCAGCCACACCTACGTGGGCGGCGGCGACTTCGGTCCCGCGCGGCTCGCTCCCAGTCTGGTGTTCACGGGCTACCTGGGCGCCGACTTCACGGTTGAGAACGGCGTCTACAAGTTCACCAAGGTTCTTGGCCCCACGGCCTATGCCCGCGACCTCAAGGCGCCCCTGGCGGATCCGGCACCCAAAGTGAAGGAGGGCGAGTACCTGCTGGCCATCGACGGCAAGCTCCTGCGGGCGCCGGAAGCCATCCAGGCGCGCCTGCAGGTCATCAAGGGCCAGAAGGTGAGGCTCACCGTGAACAGCCAGCCGACGCTGGAGGGCGCCCGCAGCCTCGAGGTGGAACCCGTCGGCAGCGACTGGAACCTGCGCTACGAGCGCTGGATCGCCAGCAACATCGCCGCCGTGGACAAGGCGTCCAACGGCCAGCTGGGCTACATGCACATCACGGCCATGGGCGATCAGAACATCGGCCAGTTCGACAAGTACTGGCGGGCCTTCCGCTACAGGAAAGGCCTCGTCATCGACGTACGCGGGAACGGCGGCGGCTGGACCGAGTACTTCCTGATCGACAAGCTGGAGCGCAAGCAGGTGGGCTTCAACGTCATGCGCGGCATGGGCCCCTTCCGCTACCCCAACACAGCCTCCGACGGCCGCTACGTCTTCCTCAGCAACGAACAGAACGGCAGCGACGGCGAAGCCTTTCTCATGCACGTGAAGGCCCGGAACCTGGGCACCATCGTGGGCGTGCCCAGCTGGGGCGGCCTGGTGGGCATCATCAACACCCAGTTCACCCTGGACGGCGGCCGCGTGGAGCAGAGCAACAACGGCTTCTACGGCCGCGAAGGCAAGTGGTGGGTGGAAAACCACGGCGCCGACCCCGACCTCACCGTGGAGAACGATCCCACCAGCACCCTGCAGGGCCACGACCGCCAGCTGGAAGTGGGCATTGAAACCCTGCTGAAGCAGCTTCGCGACAACCCCACGCCGGTATTCCCGCCAGTACCCGCTTATCCGAAACGGTGAGGGGCCGGGGAGAAAACCATTTTAGCCGGTGATGGACAGGGATAGGTGGGATGGGAAGGATTTCTTCCCGACTCCGCCAAAGGCTGGAAGAGGGAAAAACCTCCGGGCTTGCATCACACGAAAATTGTGGCCAAGGGGTAATCATGCTTATCTGGAAGGAGTTCAACCTGATCCATTCATTTCGGAGCCGCAGATGGATTTCCTCGATCAACTTCGGCTGATCGCCTCTCGCGTGCCAAATCAGGCGGGGCATCTTCAGACAGAAGAAGCGACCAAAAACGCTCTTGTCCTGCCCTTCATCAAGGCACTGGGATTCGATGTTTTCGATCCCACGGAGGTCCGACCTGAACTCACTGCCGATGTGGGCGTGAAGAAGGGTGAGAAGGTGGACTACGCCATTTTTCGGGACGGGAAGCCAATCATCATCATGGAATGCAAGAAGTACGGGACCGACCTACGGAAGATCCAGGCGACGCAGCTGTTCCGCTACTTCACAGTTACCGAGACCCGATTCGGTGTTCTTACCAATGGCACACAGTATTTCTTTTATACCGACCTAGACCAACCCAACATGTTGGACGCCAAACCCTTCCTGGAATTCAACCTGTTGGACTTCAAGGATCAGGATGCCGAGGAACTCAAGAAGTTCACGAAGACCACCTTTGACATCAGTAACATCCTTTTGACTGCCACCGACCTGAAATACACGAAGGAAATTCAGCGGGTGCTCAATGAGCAGCTTCACAATCCGACCGAAGAGTTCGTTCGATTGCTGGCAGGGAAGGTCTATAGCGGTCGAATGACCCACGTGGTGAAGGATCAGTTCTCCCAACTCACTAAGCGGGCATTCCAGCAGTTGGTCAATGACAAGATCAATGACCGCCTCAAGGTTGCGCTTGCTGACAGCGTGGCAGCCTCTGCTGAAACCACTGAACCAGTCATGCCGCCCCAGGACGAGGAAGACAAAATCATCACCACGCCAGAGGAATGGGAAGCCTTCTACATCGTCCGGGCGATTCTCCGGCAAGTGGTGGACCCAAAACGGGTGATGATTCGAGATGCACAGAGCTATTGTGGGGTCCTCTTCGATAACAACAATCGAAAGCCCATCTGCCGCTTCTACTTCAGCTCAAAACAGAAGACAGTCGGCGTCTTTGATGCCCATAAAGCGGAAACCCGTAAGTCGATCAACGACCTGACGGAACTATACCAATTGGTGGAGAACCTGAAGTCTATTGCCACTTTCTACACCAAGGGACAACAGTAGATGCCTACGGGATTGGAAGAGGAGTTATTTGAAGCTGCGGTCCTTGCCCTCAAGGACTCAATAAGCACAGCCCCGAAGCAGATTCGAAGGACGCGGCTGCGATCACTCCTTGCCAAGTTTGGTTTCAAGACTCGAACCGTAGATCGTCTCCAGCACCTAACCAATGCTTTTACTGAGGTCGGAATACTAACCCTACCTACCCTCTCAGACTGCGACCGGGATGATTGGGTTGCCCTGTCCGTTATCCGACCGATCACAGCGCCCGAACCTGAACCCAACCCTCTAGACGCTTGGTTTGACGAGATCGCTAAGAAGGAGTTTGCGACCGAGAAGGAGGTCGAAATCCGTTTCATCGTCCCGCTGCTCGAACGTTTGGGCTACACCGAAGATGATCGCGCAGATGGCTTTCCCATTGAGATCATCGTGGGATCAAAGAGAACCGTTACGGAGGCTGATTTTGTGCTCTTCGATGGGCGGAACCGGAGCATGGACAACGCTCTGCTGATCATCGAAGCCAAGCGAACCACAAAACGGGTGAAGGACCATGTGAGTCAAGCCCGCAGCTACGCCATGTTCATGGGGACGCCGTATTACATGGTGACCAACGGCGATGACATCATGGTCTTCCGCTACCAAAGCCCATTAGAGGCGGATCGTCAGGTCTTCAGTGGTCAGCGGAAGACCCTACGTGAAAGTTTCCAGGAATTGTTCGGGATTATCGGCAGGCCCCATGCGGCTGCCGAGAACATCGAACGGCGCAAACGAAGGGTGTGATTAGGGATTCCATTTTCGTTTGAGGAAATGACTCCCTTGGTAACTGATGAGATGCGGGGTGGCCGCTTCAGAACCCCACCGCATACTCCCCATCTCGCATGAGCGCCACAACGCTGCCATCGGCCATTTTCAGATCGGCGCTCACGACCTTCACATCCGGCTGGGTTTCTGGGACGTAGACGCGGTCGATGTGGATGACGGCTTCGGGGCCGCTGAAGTCCTTGGGACCCACCTGGCCACCGAAGTGGTCGCTGCGGCCGAAGGCGAGGTGGAGGCCCAGCTTTTCGTCCAGCAGGATCTCGCCGATGGGCTTGATGCCGAAGGCTGAAAGCACGCCCAGGCCCAGTTCGGCGAGGTTGCCGTAGGCGGGTTCCTTGGCCAGCAGGGCTGCTTCCTCGCGGGACTTGGGGCCTTCGCTGATGACTTCCAGCGCCTTGTTCCGCACGATGCGGTAGCGCACGAGCTCGGCACCGAACTGCACGGGCATGATGCCCGCCGTGCGGCTGGGATCGCCGTCGCGCTCGCCCTCGTAGGGCACGATGTAGGCCTCGCCCGAGGGCAGGTTGCCCGCCACGCCGGGCTTGGGCAGCAGGCCGCCGGACGCATGGCCCGTGCGGTGGCGCAGGTCCAGGTGCAGGTCACAGGGGCCCGCGGGCGTGTCGAAACGGAAGTCCGCGCCCTCGGCCCGGTCCAGCAGGTCTTTCAGGAGCTCCACCCGGTGGTTCACCTCCGTGTAGTCCAGGCGCAGGGCGGGGATCATGTCGGCCCGGAAGCCCGGCATGGTGGCGGCGCGGATGGGGTGTTGCTTCGCGGCCAGCTTCAGCGGCGCCGTGGCCGAGAACTTGGTGAGCGCGATGAGGATGGGATGCGTGGCGTAGATCTCCGCGAAGGTCAGGGACGCCGCGGGATCCAGTAATGCCGACGAGGGCAGGGGCCCGCTGCTGTGGATCCAGGCGCGATCGGGCAGGTCGCCGTTGTTGGTGTGGACATTGGGATAGACCACCAGGTGCGTGTCCAGGCCCAGTTCGGCGCGGTGCGCCGTCAGCTCTGCGGCCCAGGCCACGGCGATGTCCCGGCGGGCTGCCCAGTTCGCGTCGTCCGACACCTTGGCGTCCGGCAGATCCACCAGGATGGCCAGCGCACTTTCGCCGGGTTGAGGTTGAAACACCCGCTGCACCAAGGCCACCAGTTCCGGTCCACTCAACGCTTCGCTCATGCCGTCCTCCGCCTGGGAGCATCCCGCAGATGGATGGAGAAAGCTATTGAGTCCACAGATTCCACCGATTCACACAGATGGAAAGGAGGGCTTCAGGCGAGGTGAGTCGGTGTCCAAATCTGTGCAATCTGTGCAATCTGTGGATTCAGTTTTTTCTTGAAGGCCTCACGCCAGGAACAACCGGTACGCCGGGTTGTCGCCTTCGTCCACCCAGGCGTAGCCCAGCTGATCGAGGAAGGCCTGGAATTCGATCTGGTCCTCTGGCGGTACCTGAATACCCACCAGGACGCGCCCGTAGTCGGCGCCGTGGTTGCGGTAGTGGAACAGCGAGATGTTCCAGCCCCGGTTCATGCGGTCCAGAAAGCGGAGCAGGGCGCCGGGCCGTTCGGGAAATTCGAAGCGCAACACCCGCTCGTGGGTGACGGAGGGCGCCCGGCCACCCACCAGGTGCCGAATGTGGAGCTTGGCCATTTCGTTATCACTGAGATCCTCCGCCTCCAGGCCATCGCCGCGGAGGTGTTCCAGCAGCAGTTGGGTTTCCGCGCGGTCGGTTACCTGCACCCCCACGAAGATGTGCGCCCGCGCGGGATCGGCGTAGCGGTAGTTGAACTCGGTGATGGACCGCTGGCCGATGCGCTCGCAGAAGGCGCGGAAGCTGCCGGGGCGTTCCGGGATGGTCACCGCCAGGATGGCTTCGCGCTGCTCGCCCAGTTCCGCCCGTTCCGCCACGAAGCGCAGGCGGTCGAAGTTGGTGTTGGCGCCCGACAGGATCGCCACCAGCCCGCCGGGCAGGAGCCGGTCGCAGTGCCGCTCCGACCAGGCCTTGAGCCCCGCCACCGCCAGGGCGCCCGCGGGTTCGAGGATGGACCGGTTCTCCTCGAACACGTCCTTGATGGCGGCACAGATCTCGTCCGTGCTGACCAGCACCACCTCGTCCACGAACTGCCGGCAGAGCTCGAAGCTGTGCTCGCCCACCATGCTCACGGCCACGCCGTCGGCGAAGAGGCCCACCTGGTCCAGCTTCACGCGATGGCCCGCCGCCAGGGAGCGGTGCAGGGCATCGGCGTCCACCGGCTCCACACCGATCACGCGGATGCCGGGCTGGAGGCGCTTCAGGTAGGCGGCGATGCCCGCGATGAGACCCCCGCCGCCCACGGGCACGAACACCGCCTCCATGCCCCGGGGCATCTGGCGGAGCAGCTCCATGCCGATGGTGCCCTGGCCCGCGATGACATCGAGATCGTCGTACGGGTGGATGTAGGTGGCGCCGCCCTGAGCCAGGAGCGTCTGGGAATGGGCGAAGGCCAGGTCGAAGGTGTCCCCGTGGAGCACCACCTCGGCGCCCAGGGCTCGTACGGCGTCCACCTTGATGCGGGGCGTGGTCACCGGCATGACAATGGTGGCCCGGCAGCCCAGGCGCTGGGCGGCGAGGGCCACGCCCTGGGCATGGTTGCCCGCCGAGGCGGCCATGACCCCGAGGCTGCGGGTGGCTTCACTCAGGTGGGCGAGCTTGTTGTAGGCGCCGCGCAGCTTGAAGGAGAAGATGGGCTGCAGGTCCTCCCGCTTGAACCAGACGGGGGTGCCGAGGCGGGCCGTCAACTGCTTCGCCGGTTCCAGGGGGGATTCGATGGCCACGTCATAGACCAGGGCCGTGAGGATGCGGTCCAGCAGGTCGCGCGGCTCAGGGGTCGATTCATGGGGCATGGGAACTCCCGAATGGCATCACGAAAAACCCCCCGACGGTGAGGTGCGGGGGGTGGCTTGGAACGAAGGTGGGAACCCGTCCTAGCCGCCTCCAGGGAAGCGAATCATGGCGGGAATGGATGTCCGGGTCGAGGAATTCATGGGACATCCCGGTTCCGCAGGCTCAAGCGTAAGCCTGCCCGGGCGGCGGCCGTCACTGGCAGACTGGAGCCATGACCGACCCATTGATCCGACCCCTCCGTACCGCAGAGATCCCTCTCCTGCGCGACCTGGCGGAGGCGACCTTCCGCGAAGCCTTCGCCCATGCCCTGCCGGGTCCCGCCCTCGAACAGCTGCTCATGGGACGGTTCACTCAGGGGAAGTTCGAGGCCCTGCAGGACGATCCAGAAGGCTGCCTCCGGGTGGCCGAGGAGGAGGGGCGGCTCGTGGGGTACGCCCATGCCCAGCCTGCGGCCTGCCCCGGCCTGGGATCGGCGGGGTTGCCTGGCTGGGAACTGGGCCGGCTCTATGTTCGGCGAACCCATCACGGGCGTGGCCCCGGCCAGGCCCTGATGCAGGCCTGCGTGGACGCGGCGCAGGCCGCCGGCGCGCGGGGCCTGTGGCTGAAGGTGTGGGAGGGCAACCCCAGAGGCCGCGCCTTCTACCGCCGGTGGGGGTTCGGGGAAGTGGGCCGCGAGGACATGCATGTGTACGGCACCCTGCTGGTGCACCTCATTCTGGTGAAGACATGGTGAAGAAGCGGGGCTTCCTGCGGCGGACCCTGCGGGGGCTGGCCTGGGCGGTGGGGCTGTTCCTGGCGTTGAATATCGTGCTCGTGCTGGTCTTCCGGTTCGTGCCGGTGCCCGTGTCGGGGCTGATGGTGCAGCGGCGCATCGAAGCCTGGACCGGCGACAAGCCCTATACCTCCCGCCACCGCTGGGTGCCGCTGGAGGAGATCTCCCCCAGCCTGGGCGCGGCGGTGATCGCGGCGGAGGATCAGGCCTTCGCCGATCATTTTGGTTTCGATTGGCAGGCCATCGAGAAGGCCATCCAGCACAATGAGCACAGCCGCCGGAAGCGGGGCGCCTCCACGGTCTCGCAGCAGACTGCCAAGAACCTCTTCCTGTGGAACAGCCGTTCCTGGACGCGGAAGGGCTTCGAGGCTTGGTTTACGCTGCTGATCGAGGCGGGCTGGTCCAAGCGGCGGATTCTGGAGGTCTACCTCAACATCGTGGAGTTCGGGGATGGCGTCTACGGCGCCGAGGCCGCGGCCCGCACCTACTTCGGCAAGCCCGCAAAACGCCTCACGCCCTCGGAAGCTGCCCTGCTGGCGGCGGTGCTGCCGAACCCCCGCAAGTTCCGGGCGAACGCCCCCAGCGAATACCTCCGTGGACGGCAGGCCTGGATCCTCGGTCAGATGCGCCAGCTGGGCGGTGCGCAGGTGGTGAAGGACCTGGAAACCTGAGCCACGGAAGGCTGGAAACAAGTCTCCACCGGGATGGGGCTCCGGAGATCTGCGTCACGATTCCAGACCCTGGGGTTTTGAGGGCTGACGCGCGGTATAGAATGAGCTAAATCTCCCAGGAGGATCCCGCATGAAGACCCCCGTTCGCGTGGCCGTCACCGGCGCTGCCGGTCAGATCGGATACAGCCTGCTCTTCCGCATCGCCAGCGGCGCGATGCTCGGCAATGACCAGCCCGTGATCCTGCAGCTGCTGGAGATCACCCCGGCCCTGAAGGCGCTCAACGGCGTCGTCATGGAGCTCAAGGACTGCGCCTTCCCGCTGCTGGCGGGCGTGGTCACCTCCGACGATCCCATGGTGGCCTTCAAGGATGTCGACTATGCCCTGCTGGTGGGCGCGCTGCCCCGCAAGGCTGGCATGGAGCGCAGCGACCTCCTCACCGCCAACGGCGGCATCTTCAAGCCCCAGGGCCTCGCCCTCAGCGAAGTGGCCAGCCGCAATGTGAAGGTGCTGGTGGTGGGCAACCCCGCCAATACGAACGCCTTCATCGCGCTGTCCAACGCGCCCAAGCTCAAGGCCACCCAGTTCCACGCCATGGTGCGCCTGGACCACAACCGCGCCATCTCGCAATTGGCCGAGAAGACCGGCAAGCCCGTCACCGCCATCCAGCACATGACCATCTGGGGCAACCACAGCGTCACCCAGTTCCCCGACCTCTACCACGCGACGGTGGAAGGCAAGGTGGCCTACGACCTGGTCAATGACCACGCCTGGTACGAAACCACGTACATCCCCACCGTGGCCAAGCGCGGCGCGGCCATCATCGAGGCCCGCGGCCTCAGCAGCGCCGCCAGCGCCGCCAATGCCGCCATCGACCACATGAGGAGCTGGGCCCTGGGAACGCCTGAAGGCGACTGGACCAGCATGGCCTTCGTCTCTGATGGCAGCTACGGTGTGCCCAAGGGGCTGGTCTACGGTTTCCCGGTCACCGTGAAGAACGGCCAAGTGGAGATCGTGAAGGGATTGGAAATCAATGCCTTCAGCCGCGCCAAGATGGACGCCACGGCCAAGGAACTGGACGAAGAGCGCGAAGCCGTGAAGCAGCTCGGGCTCGTGTAGGTCTAACCTACGTAGATCGAGACACGCAGGGGGCCATGCCCCCTGCGTTTTTTTCTGCCCGTGGCGGCCTGGCCCAGCGGACCTATGCTGGTTCATCACCCGGAGGTGGATCATGATGAGTGCCTTGGAACGGCGTCAGGTGTGGAGCAGGATCATCGGCTTGGAACGGCGCTCGGCGCTCCTTCAGGAACTGGAGGGCCGCCCCCTTCCGGACCCCACCCGGCTTGAAGACGAGGAGTTCTGCGAGGCCCAGAATCGGCTTGAGCAGGAAAAACGGAGGGCCCAGGCGCATCTGGAGCGCTGGCACCATCCTGCCGGCTCCGGGTAGGGTTTCTGCTGTCTTGACAGGAAGGCCCACCCTGGGGGACAGTGGCGGGGCATTTCTGGATCCCGATGCCCCGCGTCGCGTTCACCCGCAACCTGCAGCGCCATGTGGCCTGCCCGCCCTGCGCCGTGGCGGGCGCCACCGTGCGGGAAAGCCTGGAGGCTGCGTTCGCGCTGTACCCGAAGCTCCAGGGTTATGTGCTGGATGAGCACGGTGCCCTGAGGTTCCACATGGCCGTCTACGTGGACGGCGTGCCCATCACGGACCGCAAGGGGCTCGGCGACCCCGTGCCCGAAACCGGGGAGATCTTCGTCATGCAGGCCCTCTCCGGAGGTTGAGGAGGTTGTTATGTCCGACCAGCTGCTGGTCTCCACGCGCAAGGGGCTCGTCTCCGCCCGCCGCCAGGGGCAGGGGGCCTGGACCCTGGAGGACGTGTCCTTCCTGGGGGATAACGTCTCCCTCACCCTGCAGGATCCACGGGATGGGGCCTGGTACGCGGCCCTGGACCACGGCCACTTCGGCGCCAAGCTGCACCGTTCCCGCGACCGCGGCGCCACCTGGGAGGAGATCGGCGTGCCCGCCTATCCCACCCCGCCCGAGGGCCAAATCGAAAAGGACTTCCTGGGCCGCGAGATCCCCTGGCGCCTCATCCGTTTCTAGGAGCGCGTCCAAGTAATCGATAGGGGCTGCATTGATGGCAAAGGGTTTCCAGGCAAGGAAGTGGGCGCAGGGCGGTGCGGGTTCACCGTTCAAGCCCGGTGAGGCACGGGAGCCCTTTGCCATCAACCCTTCGGGCTGGGGTGGCAGCCGTCGGGATGCTGCGTCAGGCTCCTCGTCCTTGGAACCACCAAGGGTCAGTACGTCTCGCGTATCGGCGAAGCCGATACCGAGAGGGCCTTCGTCGCCTTCCTGACCTCCCTCGGCTGCACCCAAAGCCATGCCCAGACCTGCTTGGGCACGGAGGCTCCGCGAAGGCTGGCGGGCCGGACTTCAAATAGGCGAACTATTTTGTGATATTGCCGCTTTTTTCTTTCAATTGACCTAGAATAGCTGCAACATACAGCCTTCTTCCACTCCCCGAGGAGTGTCCATGATGAACAGCGATTCCCTCGATCGGCGCAAGCACCACGGCCCCTGGCGCATCCTCTACATGAACCTCTCCGACTTCATG
>JANXYT010000082.1 GCA_025355915.1 Holophagaceae bacterium | reverse complement strand
GCCAAGACATCCACGCCCGGGTAGGCCAGCCGCCATTCCGCCAGACGCGCCGCTGTCAAAGGCCACTCTTTCACTTTTCCAAGGCAAGGCAAAACAAGCACAGCAGGCGGAGTGCCTGGGATACCAGGCGCGAGGCCCGTGGCTGAGGCCGGCCGATCCACCTGCTTTTGTATTTTAAGTTCTTTCTTACCCTGACCCTGACCAGCATGCTGAACGCATGGCTGGGGCATATCCGTTCGCATTGCGTCCGCTGATGCGTTCGCATTGCGTCCGCTCCACCGTTTCAGGGCCGACTCACGGGCCTTGCTGCCTTTTTCGTCAGCATCCATGCGGTCTAGCTCCAGCCGAGGGCTGATAAGGCGCGCGGAATTTTCAGGTTGTGGAACAAAGAAGTCTTGAATCCAGCCGATGTGCTTTTTCTTCACCACCGATTGAGAAAGTTTCAATAATTCCGCAATCAGGCACGGGTCGGAGGGGATGCTGCCCTCCTCCCAGGCATAAGCCCAGAGGGTCTGGAGGATGCCGCGCTTCTCGTACGAGAGACAACCGACCTTCCCGTCCCCCAGGTAGTCCTTCGCCCAGAACTTGAACCAGAGCTGCGCCATCACTCTCTCCCGTCGATGAGCGCCGCCAGCAGCCGCTCCGCTTCGCCCAGGTAGGCCTTGACCGGGTTGCCCCAGGCCAGGTTGGCGCTGCCCATGAGGACCGTGGTGTGGGCGGATCGAATCAGCTCGAGCACCAGGTCGAGGCGCGCATCCTCCCCCGCCTTCACCACCATCTGCCGAGCGGCCGTGAGGATGGGTTCTTCCTCGATGGCGCCGAAGATTGGCTTCACGCCGAGGATGCCAGCCAGATCATGCAGCAGGGCACCCAGGCGGACCTGCTCGGTGGGAACCAGGCTCAGAACCACATAGCCCGCTTGGAGCCTCACAGCATCCCCGCCACGCGTCACGAACGATACTTCGCGGGTGAGCTCGCGGCCCGTGTACGAGCGGCTGAAGTGATCCCATTCCCGAAGCAGCAGTCCGTCTCCAGATGAAAAGCCGCGGTCATCAAGCCTGATCTCCGCAGTCTTCAGGCCCGATACGAGCGCCGAGAAGTGCTCAGGCCAAATTTTGAGATCGTGAATCATGGGCAATCCGGAAAGATTTAGGCTTGGTTTTGTTTTGTAGTTCTGCGGTTCGTTCAACATTTACGTTTTAAAAATGGTGATTAGGCGAACTAGACAGAATTGGTCCGAGTTTGTCTAATTCAAAGTTGGGCGCTACTCAATGTGAATGGAGCCGACGCCGTGCATCCCGGCGTATATGCGCCCGTGATTGCCCTCGACGATGCACTCGATGCCCTGACTCATCAGGGCCCCGCTCTTGCGAACCTGGCGCACAAGCCAGGAATGGGTCAGATCCTTCTCTTCCACTTCAGCCGTCCAAGATTTCTTCTGTCGGCCCACTTCTTCAAATCGAACTTTCATCGGTTCGCTCCTGCGCCCAACCGGGCATTCAACCTTCGTTCGCTTCGCTCACCGGACCCCGCTGCGCGTGGCCGGGTTAATGCCGGTCGTTAGGCGTGGCTCGTGCTTCGGTTGAAAACTTCTTCGGTCGTCATTTCGCGCACTCGAATCGTCTGCCCACTGTGGACGTATTCTTCGGCGCTCGTTCCCGATTGTTCAAGGATTTGATGGTACAAAACCCTTTCACCTTTACCGTCCATGATTTCCACAACCACGGGCATGTGCTGTTGGATAAGTTCCACTTTCACTCGTGTAGTCATCGCCTAACCCTCGCATCAACTCGGACGCTACAGCCGTCGTCTGATTGGTTTCTTAAAGTCCCGGCTGGCTGTAGCGCCGGTTATGCCTATCGTTAGGCCGGGGGTGGAACTGCGACAGAATTGGAGACCTTCATCTCGTTTGCGATCTTCTCGAAGTAGAGGGCACAGCATTCGCCGTATTCGGTCACAGGCTTGCCTTCGGCGTCGAGAATCTTTCCAAATTCCGAGGGGTTTTCCGAATAGCGGCGCGCCCATTCGTTGAAGATGGCGGCGATTCGTTTCTGTTCAGCGTTCATATGGTTCTCCTTGGTTGGCCCTGCTCGTCGGCGAAGGCCTAGCCGGCCGTTCATTCCCGATCAAAAAGAGAGGTTCCTTTGGTGGCGGACTTCGCCTGTTGTTGCGCCTTGTCGGCCTGGCGCCTGGCCTCGGATTCCTTCTCGGCGGGCGTCAGCAGGCCCAAGCTCAGCCGGATCCGCTCACTGGTGAGGTGTTCCCTGGCCTTCTGCATGTCGTGGCGAACCATGACTACTTCCCCATCCCGAGCGCGTCGCGCTTGCGCTCGGCCAGCACAGGTGTGGCCACGGAGACCGGCAGCATCCCGCAGTCCGAGGCCACGCGGATGGCGTCGATCTCCACCTTCACGGAATCGATGAAGCTGTTGGCCACGGTGCTTACGGCCTTGGCGCGATCCACGGCGGCCTTCACGGCCGTGGGATCCGCGCCCTCCTCATTTAGGCGTTCCATGGCCAACACCAGGTGGTCCCGAACATCCTGCAGCTTATTTTTCATCAGAGGACTCCTTGGTCAGGCGGTTGATCTTGCGGTTGAGCTGGCCGCGCATCTGGATCACCAGGCCCAGCTCCTTCGGATAGCGGGTGTGGTAGCTGTTCCTGCGCATCAGTTCGGCATGGGTCACCAGTTCGAGCTTGTCGGCGGTGATCTGGGCCGCCACTGAGGTGAACTGCCCCGACAGGAACACCACCTTGTGTCCGGGGGGGATGGGCCCGTGGGCCGCCTCCCAGACCAGCGAGTGCACTGATTTCCAGCGGCGCTGGAAGGGCAGATCGTTGTTGACCTTGCGCTGGAGGATGCCGTCCTTGGTGAGGCGCTCGGCACCGATGGGCTGCACCACCTGGGCGGCCCTGCCCTGCAGGTGGCCCTTGCGGAACTGCGTGGCCTTGCAGTTCGGGTGCAGGCCGCAGCTGCCCTTGACGCCCTTGTTCCAGGGCTTGGCGCCCTTTTGGATCTGGGTGGCCACCATGTTGGGGTTCGCGCGGCCGCGCAGAATTTGACCGCTCTTCTCGCTCTGGCGGAAGGCCTCGCTCTTCCCGATGCCCAACTTGGCGGCCCGGGCATGGATGGAGATCAGGGTGCGGTCCAGGATCTGCAGCAGGTTGGCCGCCGGCTCGTCGGGATAGCGCTCGCGCAGAATCGAATCCTCCACAGGGGTCCAGAGCCGTCCATTCATGGCCTACCTCCGGCCCTGGCAGAAGGCAGGCGGCGTAGCCTGGAGGGGGCTGATCGCCACTCGAGGCACCCAGCGACTGGCTGCGCGGCCGTGGGGGCAGGTGCAGGCAAAAGGATAGGTGCCGCGGGCATGCTCCTGCAGCAGGTGGCCTGCTACCCAGCGCAGGTCGGTGATCTCGGCCTGGCGGTCCATCAGTTCGGGGGCATTCGCGGGCACGGGGTCGCTCAAGGCTGCCCCCACTTCTTGGGCAGGCTCTCGAAACACCCGGAAGCGCTGACGATGCACCAGGCGGGGGCGTAGTTGTCAGAAGGAATGAAGGGGTTGAATTGGTGGCTCATTGGCGCAGCCTCAAGCAAGGGGTTCGAAGGGAGACGAAGGGGCGGGTGGAGATCTCCCCGAAGGTCATGGGGTTCTCGAAGCCCACGATGCGGGCGCGCAGCAGCTCCTTCTCCTGGGCATGGAGGCTGGCAGCCCGGTGGTAGATCAGGAATTCGGGATGGGCCGCCTGGAGTGTGGTGGGCCGCTCCGGCCAGCAGCCGTTCAGTTCGGCCAGGCGCTGGGTGCAGGCCTCGAGGTCCATCTGGGTGATGCGAGCCTTGATCGCCTCGAGGCCAAGGAGTGACGATTCAAGGCAGCTTCCCAGGCGGCTCACCATGCCCGCACCCCCGCCCAGAGCAGGAAGGCCAGCAGGAGGACCATACCCCCTACCCTCACCTTGGGCTGCGCCCAGAGCACGGCCACGTCGATGAAGAGGATGCGGGCGCGGGTGTGGTTGCGGCGGTCGGTGAACATCATGCAGACCTCCGGTTGATGAGGTGGCCACCCAGCACGAGCGTTTCGGCCAGCAGATCCATCTCCTCGCGGCAGGCGCGGGCGGCTTCCTGGTCCAGATCCTCGAAGGCAGGCAGCAGGTCCAGGGCCTGGGAGCGCAGGGCCCGCAGGGAGGAAGCCGGTCCGCCAATCCTGGATTCGTCCACCTTGGACCTCAGCATTGGCGCGGGTTTCGGGTCGGAGTGGACGAGTCCAGGCGCAGATGCCAGCATGAGCGTCTCGGCCGGCAGATCCATCTCCTCGCGGCAGGCGCGGACGGCTTCCTGGTCCAGATCCTCAAAGCCAGGCACAGGCACGGAGTCCTCCGGCGGCTCGACGGCTACCTGATGGGGCAGCATTTGTGGTTTGTCCTTCAGCCACCGGGGATTGCCCATGGGCAAGCGGTGGGCCTCGTCGGGTACCACCAGACCATGGGCCTTGCAATGGGCGCGGATCTCGTGGCGCTTGCTGTCGGTCTTCTTCCCGGCGGCGCGCAGGGCCAGCAACCCTGCCAGCATCTTGGCCAGCTTGGCCTGGGGATCAAGGGGTGTGGGTCCCATGTGCTTCTTCTTCACCGGCAGGGCCGGAAGGACTTCGGGTTGCGGGGGCTCAGCCACCTCCTGGGCATCCGCGGGCTGCGGCTTCCGGGGCGAACTGAGGCGGATGGGCGGCTTCGTTGCAGAAAGAGGGGCTTTTGTTGCACGAAGGGGGGCTTTTGTTGCACGAGGAGGCGCCGGCGTTCCCTCCAACTCGGCGAGATCCTCCACCAGGCCGGAATGCAGGGCCTCATAGAGGGCTGGATCGACGTAGGCCTTGGTGGCCTCCAACTCCTGGAGCTCGAGGCGCTTTTCGCGCAGGGCGCTGGGGTCAGCCATCAATCACCTCATTGATGGCGAAGACAGTGATGGGATAGGTCTCGTCTTGGCCTGCCCGCATGAATTCCAGGCCCGAGACGCAGATCCGGCCCTTGGCGTCGATGGCGACCGTCTTGTGCAGGGGCAGCCCACACTCGCGGTAGCGGCTCTGGGCCTTGTTGCACCAGTTGGTCACATTGGAGAAGGTGAAGAGTTCAGGCCCCACCTGGATGGCGATCCCCCTCATGCCGCGGCCTCACCTACCAGGGCCGCAGGCACCCCGGCCGCAGCCAGGAAGTCGCTCACGGCGGGCACCAGTTTGGGGATCCGCTGCCGGCACACTTTGAAGGTGTCGAAGATCAGCGTGGTCTTGATGTCCTGGTCCAGGCCGAAGGTCCAGAACCAGGTGGCCGCCTCCAGAATATCGGCAATGGCCACCAGATCCTGCGCCAACTGGCCAACCACAGGCGCACCACTAGCCTTTCGATCAGACCACCAGGTCACAGACACCAGGTCGTCATAGGACTGGCCCAGGGACTTGTTTAGCCACTTCTTCGCAGGGTTGGGAATGTCGCCGTGCTCGGTTTCGGGCAGATCGTGGGTCAGCGCCCACTCCAAGGTTTCCACGATGGCCAGGTCATCGTATACCTCGCGCAGATGCAGCCCCAGCCAATCCGCGTAGAGCGCCACCTTGCCCAAATGATCGGCCAGGGTCTGCTGCTGCGTGGTGGGCTTGTTGTGCCAGCGCTTCACGAAGCCGATGGCCAGAAGGTCTTCTGGCCGAGGGCCAGGAATGGGAATGGGCGTGATGCTCACAGGAACTCCGTATGGGTGGCGCGCTCGATCTGGCGCTGGCGTTCGGCCAAGGCTTCAGGGGTAGGGGCATCGTCCGGGTTGCCGACCGGGGCCATGAGCGACCAGAAAATGGCCCCGACGATGAGCAGAAGCAGGAAGAAGGTGGCATCCATCAGAACTGCCCCTGCTCGAGGTCGCGTTGATGGTTGGCGGCGGTGTCGGTGAACC
>JANXYT010000049.1 GCA_025355915.1 Holophagaceae bacterium | reverse complement strand
GGGCCCCCGCATCCTGCGCACAGAAACGGCGTTGGCGGCCCTGGTGGGACGGCTGTTCTAAACGGTCGAACAGAAACTAAAGAAGGGGTAGCCGCAGATGGGCCTCGGGGCATTTGGCTCCAGCCGCCCAGCCCGGGACCGATTTTGAAACCGGTGAAACCCGTAAATCTCGCCTTCCACGCCTCGTTTCAGCCATCTGCGGGATCTGCGTCATCTGCGGTTTCAACTTGTCTTTTATGGATGATCGATTTGAACCAAGCTGCAGGTCGGAATGGATCCATTCATCGTTAAACGAGGTATGCTCCTTGAACCCTGTTCCCGGAGTCTTTGATGCTGAGCTTCCGCGTTTCCGCTGTGCTGTTTGCCGCCTGTGTCCTGATGGCCCAGGACCGCGCCCCCCGCTTCGTCAGCTCCACGGATGTGCATGGCGACCGGGTGGTGTTCACCTGGGAGGACGACCTGTGGCTGGGCTCGCTCAAGGGTGGACCGGCCCGGCGGCTGACGACCCATCCCGGTCTGGAAACCGAGGCCCGCTTCAGCCCCGACGGCCAGTGGATCGCCTTCAGCGCCCAGTACGACGGCGGCACCCAGGCCTACGTGATGCCCGCCGAGGGCGGCGCGCCCAAGCGCCTCACCTGGGCGGGCGCGGCCACGGTGCAGGGCTGGACGCCGGACAGCCGACGGGTCGTCTACAAGACCGTATCGGATTACGACTTCCGGCCGGTGGAGCGCCTCTTCACCGTGGACCTCGCTGGCCATGAACCGGAGGCGCTGCCGGTGCCCCGCGGGGTGCAGGGCACGGTGTCGCCGGATGGCCAGCGCCTGGCCTACAGCACCAAGGGCGTGGTCGAGTACTACTGGAAGCGCTATCGGGGCGGCCGTCATCAGGATCTGTGGCTGGCGGATCTGAAGGGCGGGCGCTTCGAGAAGCTCACCGACTTCGTGGGCCGCAACGGCGCGCCCATCTGGGCGGGCGGCAAGGTGCTCTTCGAATCCGACCGCGGCGCCAGCGGCATTACGAATCTCTACGCCGTGGATCCCGCCACCAAGGCCGTGGAGCCGCTGACCGACCTCAAGGACTTCGACCTGCAGCAGCCCAGCACGGACGGCCGCACCGTGGTCTTCGTGCAGGGCGGGCACCTGCAGGCGCTCGACCTCGCCACCAAGGCCGTGCGCCCGGTGCCGGTTACCACCAGCAGCGATGGCTGGAAGGCCGCGCCCCGTCCCCTGAATCCCAAGGACTGGATCCAGGCCATGAGCCTGGTGGGTGGCACCGCCGTGTTCGAGGCCCGGGGGGAGGTGTTCCTCCTGCCCACAGATGCCACCAAGCCCGCGAAGAACCTCACGCAGACGCCGGGCGTGCGCGAGCGCATGCCGCGCCTGTCGCCGGACGGCAAGCGCGTGGCCTACTTCAGCGACGCCAGCGGCGACTATGACCTCTACGTGCAGGCCGTGGACGGCGCGCCGGAGCGGATGCCCACGGGCCTGAAGACCGCCCTCTACCACCTGGAGTGGAGCCCGGACGGAAGGAAGATCCTGTTCGGCGACAAGAGCTTCGCCATCTACGTCATGGACGTGGCCACGAAGAAGCTCACCAAGGTGGATGAATCCCACGAGCTGAAGAACGATGAGTTCACCTGGGAAGCCAGCGACTACGCCTGGGCGCCGGATTCCCAGTGGCTCACTTACAGCTTTGTGGAACCCAGCCACAACAGCCGCATTTACCTCTACAACCTTGCGACCAAACAGAAGGTCACGCTGACGGATGGCTTCTACGACTGCCTCAATCCCCGCTTCGATCTGGATGGCAGCACCCTGTATTTCCTCAGCTACAGCAACTTCCACACGAGGCTCGACCCCAGCCAGGACAACCACATCCAGGCCGCGCCGGTACAGGTGATGGCCGTGAAGCTGAAAGCCGGCGAGGACAAGGCTTCTGCATCCTCCAGCAGCGCATTCCGCATCGACGTGGCGGGCCTGGCGGAGCGCATCGCGCCTCTGCCGGTGAAACCCGGGAACCTCTTCCACCTGAAGGCCGGCAAGGGGCTGGTGGGCTGGGACGAGGTCGAGGGTTGGGATGACAACGTCGTCGAGGAACTCTACGGAACCCGCGGTGTGGACAAGTGGAAACTGCACCTCTATGATCCCGCCGCCAAGAAGGACAAGGAACTGGTGCTGACGGACACCATCAGCGACTGGACCTTCGATGCCGAGGGCAAACGGGTGCTCATCCGCAAGGCCGCCACCTACCACGTGGGCGAGGCCGCGGCCCTGTTCACCACGAAGCTCCTGCCCGAGAAGCTGGACCTGGAGCGCATGACCATGACCGCGGTGCCCCGCGAGGAGTGGAAGCAGATCTTCGAGGACACCTGGCGTTGGTACCGGGACTTCTTCTACGACAAGGACATGAACGGCAACGACTGGAATGCCATCGGCGCCAAGTTCCGCGCCTGGCTGCCGGAGCTGAATTCCCGTCAGGAACTGAACTGGCTGCTGAGCCAGATGGTGGGCGAGCTCAACGTGAGCCACACCTACGTGGGCGGCGGCGACTTCGGTCCCGCGCGGCTCGCTCCCAGTCTGGTGTTCACGGGCTACCTGGGCGCCGACTTCACGGTTGAGAACGGCGTCTACA
>JANXYT010000044.1 GCA_025355915.1 Holophagaceae bacterium | reverse complement strand
GCAGACCAGCCGCCGCCGCATCATCGAGGCCCTGTTCTACCCGGGGTTTCTGGTGGTGGTGCTGGTCCTGGCGCTGGGCGTGATCTTCAACGTGGTGCTGCCCCGCTTCGCGGAGTTCTACGCGGGCGGGGACATCGAAATGCCCTTCATCACCAGGTTGCTGCTGGGCGCCGGGAAGGTGATCAGCTCCACCCTCTGGCTCCAGGGCATTGCTGTCATCGGGCTGGCCGTTCTCATCCGCTGGATGGCTGCCTCCGAAGCCGGCCGCAAGCTGGCGGAGCGCCTGCTCCTGATGGTGCCCGTGGTCGGCACCCTCTACCGCATGTACCACTCCAGCGTGTTCTGCCGGACCCTCGGCGTACTGCTCTCCGGCGGCCTGCCCGTGGTGCAGGCCCTGGAAGTGGTGCAGCGCACCAGCCCCAGCGAGCGCATGAAGGCGGGACTCATCACCATCACCGACAAGGTGCGCGCCGGTGGCAGCCTGCACCAGTCCCTGGAGCAGGCGAAGATCCTGGACCCCCTGGCCGTCGAGATGGTGCGCGTGGGCGAGCAGAGCAGCGCCCTGCCGGAGATGCTCGACCACGTGGCCGACTTCTTCGATCAGGAAGTGGAGAAGGCCACCACCGCCGTCACCAGCCTCATCGGCCCCATCCTCATCCTGTTCATGGGCGTCATCGTCCTGGGCCTGTTGCTCGCCATCTACCTGCCCCTGTTCAACGCGAGCAGCGTGGTGCGGTAGGTTCTTCCAGCTGGTCGCGGAAGACGCGGAATCTCACAGAGGGCGCGGAAGAAAGCAGAACTAATTCTGTTTTCCGTGTCTTCCGCGACCTTCTGCGCCTTCCGCGACCAGCTTCTTTTGTCTTGAGACTACCGGTACCGGTGCTTCAGCCACTTCTGCGGATCCTGGGGCTGGGCCTGGTGGCGGATCTCGAAACCGAGGCGGGGGCCGTCCACCGTATCGCCCACGGCGCCCACGGATTCCCCGGCCTTGAGCACCTGGCCCTTGGCGACCTGAAGCCCCAGCAGGTGCGTGTAGAGCGAAAACCAGCCGCCCCCGTGGTCGAGGATCACCATGGCGCCGTAGCTCTGGTAGTAGTCGGCGAACGCCACCTTGCCATCCGCCACCGAGGCCACGGGGATGCCTCCCACGGCGGCGATGAGCAGGCCACTCTGCATGGTCTTGGTGCGGAACCGGGGATGCAGGTGCTCGCCGAAGCCCTGGGCCAGGGTGCCCTCGGCCGGTTGGGGCAGCTCACCGCGGAGATTGGCGAAGGCCACCCGGGCCTCGAAGGCCTCGCCCTTAGGCTTGCTGAGCAGTCCGGCGAGGAGCCGCTCCAACTGCACTGCCTCCTCCGCCAGTTCGGCCTGGGCTTGTTTCTGAGCGGCTTCGTCCTTCTGCAACCCATCCAGGAACGCATTGAGCTTTTCCTCCTGCAGCCGGAGGGCGGCCTGGAGTTGCGCGGCCTCGCGGGCCTCGGTGGCCAGCCTGGCCAGCACCTCCTTCAGGGCCTTTTCCTTGGCGGTGAGATCGCCCTGGAGCCGGTGGATGAGACCCAGGCGCTTCCGCTCCTGCAGCCGGGCCCAGGCCAGCATGCGGCCGCGGACCAGCCAGGCCTCCAGATCCTTGAACGTCGCATAGAACCCCAGGTCACCCCAGGGCCCGATGGCCTGCATCCAACGCACCTGCTTGCGGAGGTCCACCTGGAGGTGCAGCACCTCGCCCTGGATGCGCGTCTGTTCCCGGCCGATGACCTGGACCTCGCTCTGGGCCTGATCCTGGCGCAGCCGCGCGCCCTCCACCTGGGCCTTGGCCCGGTCCCATTGCAAGGAGATGCCCTGGATTTCCACCAGCACGCCCTTGCGCCGTTTCTTCAGGGAGGCCAGTTGCTGATCGACCTGCCCCAGACGCCCCTGGATGGCCGCCAGTTTATGGCGCAGATCCGCCGGATCCTGGGCGCTCTGGGCCGCCAGGAGGACCGGCAGGAACAGGCTCAGGACGGGGCGCATCATCTACCTGCGACCACCCGCCGGAAGCAGCATGGCCAAGGCCCCCAGAACCAGGGGGCCGCCGATGGAGAGCGGCAGGGCCAGGGGCGAAAAAGGATCCGAAGGCAGCTGGGCCATGGGCAGCAGGCGGACGATGATTTCCAGAACCTTCACCTGGCCCGCGCTCCAGCCCAGATCCTGGCCAAAATCCAGGAAGAAGCTGAGGCGCGGCCCCAGTTCGCGCAGCAGGAGCGTGATCAGCAGGGCCAGCCCCGCGCTGGATTTCAGCAGGCGCGAGAGCAACACGGCCCACAGCAGCATCTGGAGGCCCAGCAACAATCCGTGCAGATCGGCCCGCAGCAGTTCCGGCGGCCAGACCTCGCCGATGAGCCGCCAGCTCAGGGCCCACACGGGAATCAGCGCCACCTGCGACAGGAACAGCCCGTGGGCGAAGCCCAGGCCGGTGCCCGCGAAGAACCCCTTGAGCCGTTCGCTGCGGGCGGCGGCGGCGGTCCACTGGCTCACAGGACCGAAGGCCCCCAGCAGCACCACCAGCGACACCGACCAGTACATCACCCCCTGCAGGTTGCCCAGCGCGTAG
>JANXYT010000041.1 GCA_025355915.1 Holophagaceae bacterium | reverse complement strand
GGCGCCACGTTATCAAGGTGCATGCCGCCGCTGGTGAGGCCTTCGGCCTTCCCCGCCAAGGCCAGCAGGTCAGAGCCGCCGAGGGGATCCCCGCAGAGGGCCTGGAGGCCCACCAGGGTGGCCACGATGGAGCTGGCGCTGGACCCCAGGCCGCTGGCCACGGGTAGGCGTTTCTCCAGCGTGATCGAAAAGGGCCCGGCCTCACGGCCGCCTGCACGGACCGCTTCGATGAACAGGTCTCGGGCCCGCAGCGCGAGGTTGGGCCGGGTGTCGCCTCCCAGTGCGTGGGCGAAGGGACCGGTCACCTGGAAGGAGGATTTCGCGGCGTGGACAACCTGCACCAGATCGCCCAGCAGGCTGCCATCCAAGGGCGCCAGGGCGGCGCCCAGCAGGTCGAAGCCCGCGGCCACGTTGCCGATGCTGGCGGGGGCGTAGGCCACGAGCCCCGTCGAGGGAAGGTCCAAGAGTCCCGCCATCACATCCGCCGCGAGGGACGGGCGCCGGGAGGCACCAGGCGAAGGACGTCCGCCAGCACGCCGGCCGCCGTGACTTCGGCGCCGGCACCGTAGCCGCGGATGACCATGGGATGGGGCTGGTAGCGCTCCGTGAGCAGGGCGAGCGCGTTCTCCCCGCCCTTGATGGCGGTGAAGGGATGGTCGGCGTCCACGGCCACCAGGCCCACCCGACAGCCACTGTCCGAAAGGGAGCCCACATAGCGGAGGGTCTTCCCTTCCGCCTTCAGCGCCGCGATCCGCTCGCGGAACAGCGTGTCCAGCTGGGGCAGGCGAGCCATGAAGGAGGGGATATCCCCGCTGGCATCGAAGTCCGCCGGCAACAGGCCCTCCACCGCCACATCTTCCAGCTCCAGCTCCAGGCCCAGCTCCCGGGCCAGGATCAGCAGCTTCCGGGCCACATCCATGCCGTTCAGGTCGTCGCGGGGATCGGGTTCGGTGAAGCCGCTTTCCTTGGCGCGGTTCACGGCTACGGACAGGGCCACCCCCTCGCCCAGCAGGCCGAGGATATAGGACATGGACCCCGACAGGATGCCCTCGGCCCGCAGCACACGGTCGCCGGTGAGCACCAGGTTCTTCACCGTATCGATGATGGGCAGGCCCGCCCCCACGTTGGCTTCGTACAGGAAGCGCAGGCCCCGCCGGGCGGAGCTCTGGCGCAGCTCGCGGTAGAAGGCCTGGGAGCTGCTGTTGGCCTTCTTGTTGGCGGCCACCACATGAAAGCCCGCGTCGAACATGGCGGGATAGCGGGCGGCGAGGTCTCCGCTGGTGCTGCAGTCCACCAGCACGGACAGGGCCGGCGGGCCGGTGCGCACGGCGTCCAGGAGGCGCTCGAGCTCCATCGGCTCGCCTTGGGCCAGCGCTTCGCGCCAGCGGGCGAGATCAAGCCCCTTGAGGTCCATGTTCATGCGACGGCTGGTGGCCACGGTGGTGACACGAAGGTCGAGCCCCTGAGCCAGCAGCCGGGCGTGCTGCCGCTGGATCTGGCCCAGCAGGCTGCCGCCCACGTTCCCGGCCCCGAGCAGATGGATGTCCACCACCACCTGGGTGCGGAAGAACCGCCGGTGGATGTGGGCCATGGCGCGAGCGCCGTCGCTCTCCTCCACCACCGCCGAGATGATGCGCTCGCTGGCGCCCTGGGCGATGGCCACCACGTTGCAGCCCACTTCCGCCAGCGCGTCGAAGAAGGTGCCCGCGATGCCGGGCCGGGTGCGCATGCCATCGCCCACGATGCTGAGCACGGCCAGCCCTGCACGCAGCGCCACCGGATCCATGAACCCCGCCGACAGCTCCGCGGGAAAGGCTTCTTTGATGGCCGCCACGGCGCCGGGACCGTCCGCCCGGCGCACGGCGAAACAGATGGAGAGTTCCGACGAACTCTGGGTGATGAGCACGACAGAAATGCCCCTGCGGGCCAGGGCGCCGAACACGCGGCCCGCGATGCCGGGCACGCCGGGCATGCCCGGGCCCGTGAGGTTCACCACGGAGAGGTCGCGCAAGAAGGAGATCCCCCGGACGCCACTGGGCGGGGGCGGCACTTCCTCGCGGATCAGGGTGCCAGGGTGCGTGGGATCGAAGCTGCTGCAGACTCGAACGGGGATGCCGCGTTCCCGCACGGGAGGAATGGTCTTCGGGTGGAGTACCTTGGCACCGAAGAACGATAGCTCCATGGCTTCCTCGAAGCTCGCTTCCGGCAGCGGAAAAGCCTCGGGCACCAGGGCGGGATCGGCACTGTAGAGGCCCGCCACGTCGCTCCAGATCTCCAGCAGATCTGCGCCCAGGGCCGCGGCGGCCAGGGCCGCGCTGAGATCTGAGCCGCCCCGCCCCAGCGACAGGATGCGGCCCTGTGAGTCGCCACCGAAGAAGCCCGGCAACACCCAGAGGCCGCCATCCCCCGCCTTCAGATGGGCGAAGCAGGCCTCGATATCCGCCATCCGGGGACGGGCCTGGAGCGGATCGCCCTCCACCCGGATGTGGTCCACGGGATCGAGGTACCGGGGCGCCAGGCCCCGGGCCTTCAGCAGGCCCATGAGGATGGCGCTGGCGGCCCGCTCGCCCAGGCTGGATACCTGGGCCAGCACCGAGGGCGGCCCCTCTTCCAGCAGGGCCATGCCGTGGAGAAGGCGACGCCCCTGGGTTTCAAGGGCCGCCAGTTCCCCGCGCACCAGCTCTGCTTCGGGCCCCAGGTCCTGCTCCAACTCCGCCACCACCTCGGCATGCCGTTCGCGGAAGCGGTCCAGCAGCCGGTCGGCCTCCGCGCGGTCGGGCACGTGGCCCCCGTGCAGCAGCAGGTTGGTCACGCCCGCCATGGCCGAAGCCACCACGCAGACGCGGTGCGTGGCGCGGGCGGTGGCCACTAGGTCCGCCACGGTGCGGAACCGGCCCGCATCGGCGAGGCTGGTGCCACCGAACTTCATGACGCGGATGGCACTGGGCAGCATGGGGGCTCCGGGAGGATGAAACGGAAAAGCCCCGCGGGGGAAACCGCGGGGCCAGGTCTGAAGGGGAAGATTCAGGTCAGGCGGACCGCGGAGCGGCAGGCGTGGTATTGCCAGTAATCGTCATCACGAACAGACCCCCGCCAGCGGACGACATCCGCGGCGCCTGGGCGAGCTGTTCCATCGGCTGGTGCATGTGGGACATCTTCAGGGATGCCCAGGAAATGTCAACCCGGATCCTTCACCCGCTTGCCCAAGGCGATGCCGCTGCCCAGCCAGAGGCCCGAACAGCCCACGGCTGCGAGGCCCACGGGGATCGCCAGAGCCACCAGGGCCGTGGGTGCCCATACGCCCAGCAGATCGCCGCCACGGTAGATGAAGGTGTCGATGAAGGGCTTCGACTTGTAGCGCTCCTCGGGACCCAGCGGGATGTAGAGGATTTCGCGGG
>JANXYT010000005.1 GCA_025355915.1 Holophagaceae bacterium | reverse complement strand
GGCGGTTTCGTAGCCGTGGGGCGGGCACAGGGGGAAGGTGGAACCATTCGCCCCGCCCCGGGCGGCCTCGATCACCAGGGTGCGGCCCGTCTTGTCCTCGGCGTTCTGGCGGTTGAGCGTGTCCAACTCGGAGCGGCATTCGGCTTCCAGCAATTCTGCCATGTGCGCACGGACGCGGTGGGGAATCTCGCCCAGGGGCTGAGGGAGCCCAACCTTCGAGTGGGCGGCGTCCAGGCGGTCGAAAAGGTGCTGGGCGGCGCTCGCTACCAGCGTCTGCCGGCCGGCCATGAGGTCGGCGTAGTCTTCGTTCAGCAGCTCGATGAGGACGGCCCAGGTCCAGTTATCGCGGAAAGGGCGATTGGGGCCGAGGTAGTAGGCGTAGCCGAGACCATGGCCCTGCAACTCATCATCGATGCGGTGCATGAGGTGGACGTAGGGGTAGTCGTCCAGTTGCAGCGTGGGGCCCATGTGGAAATCGTTCCGGCACTGGTCCGGCGTGAGGCTGGCCAGGTACCGGCGCACCTCTGATTTACCCGAAGCGGGCAGGCTGAATAGGAGGATGGTGTCGAGGAGCTGGGTCATGGGATCCACCAAACGAATCCCCAAGCATGCCACGACCCGAACGAACGGAAATCACGGAAGCAAGACACGCGCGGAGAATGCAGAGAGCGCAGAGACAAACGATGCTCTCTTAGCCTCCGCGATCTCCGCGTCTCCGCGTGAAATTCGGTGGGTTTTCTTTCACCCGGAGGCGCGGAGTGCGCCGAGGAACAGACGGAGAAAGAGGTATGCTGATGGAAGCCTTTGTCTCTGCGTCCTCAGCCACCTCTGCGTGCCTCAGCGTGGTTTCTTTTCGGGATTCTCCAGCCATGCGTGATCGCGAAATCGTCGAGCGCGTCCGGGACGCCACGGACCTGCTGGCCCTGGTGGGCCAGGCGGTGAAACTGCGCAAGCAGGGCTCGGCCCATGTGGGCCTGTGTCCCTTCCATGCGGAACGCAGCCCCAGCTTCCAGGTGGTGGCCAACCGGGGTTTCTACCACTGCTTCGGCTGCGGCAAGCACGGCGACGCCTTCGCCTGGCTCATGGAGCGCGAGGGCATGACTTTCCCCGAGGCCCTGGAACAGCTGGCCCGGGCCGCGGGCATCGACCTGCCCCAGCACCGGGAGCGCCCCACGGCCGAGGTGGACCTGGAAACGCGCATGCGGACCGCCCTGGATGCGGCCCAGGCCTTCTATGAGCGGCAGCTGGAGCGCCACGAGGGCGCTCGAGCCTATCTGCGTCAGCGGGGCTACGAGGGCCCCTTCCTGGCCGAAGCCGGGTTTGGCCTGGCGCCGGACGGCTGGGATCCCCTGGTGACCCACCTCCGGGGCCTGAACTTCTCGGGAGAGCTGCTGGAGCAGGCCGGCCTGGCCAGTCGCAGCGAGCGCGGCACCCAGATCGACTTCCTCCGCAACCGGCTGACCATTCCCATCCACGATGCCCGCGCCCGGGTGGTGGCCTTCGGCGGCCGCATCATGGGCGAAGGCCAGCCCAAGTACCTCAACACCCGCGACACGCCGCTCTTCCACAAGGGGGCCACCCTCTTCGGCTTCCACCGCGCCAAGGGCGCCATGAAGGACGGGGCGCTGGTGGTGGAGGGCTATTTCGACGTGCTCCAACTCCACCAGCACGGCATCCACCAGGCCGTGGCGCCCCTGGGCACCGCCCTCACCGACGAGCATCTGAAGGCCCTGGGCCGGTTCACCCGCCGCGTCATCCTCTGCTTCGACGGTGACGCCGCGGGCCGCCGGGCCATGGAGAAGAGCCTGAGAATGGCCTTGCCCCTCGGTTTCGAGGTGCGCCTGCTGGAACTCCCCCAGGGCGAGGATCCCGATACCTGGTGCCTCAAGCTGGGCGGCGAGGCCTTCCGTGACTTGCTGCGCGTGGCGCCGGACTGGACCGCCTTCATGGTGGACCGGGCCATGGAGGGCAAGGATCTCCGCCGGATCTCGGATCGCATGGGGGCCTTCAAGGACTTGATGGACTTCCTGCCCTACCTGCCCCGCACCACGGAGAGCCGCGATCTCTTCGCCAGCCTGGCCCACCAGCTCCAGGTGCCGCTGCAGGAATTGGACCGCGCCGTGCGGGGGCGCCAGTCGCCTGTCCGCGATATCGAAGAATCCGGT
>JANXYT010000009.1 GCA_025355915.1 Holophagaceae bacterium | reverse complement strand
GTATGTCGATGGCGGCTTCAGCATCATGGCGGGGTAGGCGCCGACCCATCGAAGAACGGGGACAGGATTAACAGGATTAAGTGCTCGATTAACAGGATTAACGGATACAAAGCAAGGCTTTTGAAATCCTGTTATCCATCTTTTCATCCTGTTAATCCTGTCTCAGCTTTTTTGCAGGGTTGCCAGTGTCTCAATGACTTCGGCAACGTGGCCTTTGACGCTGACTTTGGGCCAGACGTGGCGGATGATGCCTTGGGGATCGATGAGGAAGGTGCTGCGGAGGATGCCCTCCATTTCCTTGCCGTACATGAGCTTCTTGCCGAAAGCGCCCAGGGGTTTCAGCAGCGCCAAGTCGGGGTCCGAGAGCAGGCGGAAGGGGAGATTCTGTTTGGTGATGAAAGTCTGGTGGCTCTTGAGGCTGTCGCGGCTGATGCCGTAGACCTGGGCGCCGAAGGCCTGCACCCGGGCCAGGTTGTCCCGGAAGTCGCAGGCCTCTGTGGTGCAGCCGGGGGTGCTGTCCTTGGGATAGGCGTAGAGCACCGTCCAGCGGCCCAGGAAATCCTTGGCCGTGACCGTGGCGCCCTGGTCGTCCTGCAGGGAGAAGGCGGGAAGGGGGGATCCGAGGAGGGGGCTCATGGAAGACAGGGTAGCGCGCTGCCTGTGACCTGGGACATGCCAGGATCCGGACAGAATGAGGTAGTAAGGATAATTATGAACCTGACCGAGTATCTGTCCGCCGAGTGGCGACCCGCCCTGGGCTGCACCGAACCCGCCGCGGTGGCCTACGCCGCCTGCCTGGCCGCCGGACAGGGAAAGGGCGAGCCCCGAATGGCGCGGCTGGTGCTCGATGCCCGCACCTACAAGAACTGCCATGCGGTGGGCATCCCCAACAGCGGCCACCAGACGGGTGTGCTCTGGGCCCTGGCCCTGGGTGCGGTCCTCCCGGACCCGGCCCTGGGGTTGCAGATCTTCGAATCCGTCACCCCCGAGGCGCTGCTCCGGGCCTCGCGGTTGCTGGATCGCGGGGCCCTCCACGTGGAGGTGGACGCGACCTGCACCGATCTGCACATCGACTGCAGTGTCACGTGCGAAGGTGGCATGGGCCGGGCAGTGCTGGAGCAGGAACACACCCGGCTGGTGCGCCTGGAGGCTGATGGGGTGGCCGTTCCGTTGACCAGTAACCCGTCCGGTTCGAACGCCCCTGATCGCGTGCGGGAGCAAGTGGGAACGATGTCCCTGGCCGACCTGGTCGCCTTGGCGGGGACAGCCACTGAAGCCGATCGGGCCCGCCTGCGTGAGGGAGTGGCGCTGAATCTGGCCATGGCGGAGCACTGCGTGGGCCACCTTCCTGCCCATTTCGTCCCAGGAGTCGGGGCGGATCCCTGGTTGCGCATTCCCCGGCTGGTGAGCGCCGGTGTGCTCGGCCGCATGTCCGGGGAGCCGATGACGGTGATGTCGCTGGCGGGCTCGGGAAACAAGGGCATCACCGTGGCCGTGGCCATGGCCCTTTGGGGTCGGCAGGCCGGCCATGCCGAAGCCCGCATCGAGGAAGCCCTGGCCCTGGCTTGCCTGCTGACCACGGCGACCACGCACCGGTTGGGCACGCTGTCGGCGATCTGCGGGGCCTCCAACGCGGCGGGCATCGGCATCGCAGTGGGGCTGGTGCACCTGGGGGGCGGTGGCTTGGCCCGGATGGATCTGGCCATCCACAACATGGTGGGGAACCTGGCGGGGCTCATTTGTGATGGCGCGAAGATCGGCTGCGCCATGAAGGCGATGACCGGCGTGGAGGCGGCCTTCCGTGCCGCCACGCTGGCCCTGGCAGGGTTCGGCATTCCTGCGACGGACGGCATCGTCGGGGCGGATGGCATGGCCTCGCTGAACAACCTGGGCCGGCTGGCGCAGCGGGGCATGGCGGGCGCCGACACGGAGATCCTCGACATCATGCAGGCCAAGCTGGGGCAGGCCTGAGGGGCTGGTCGCGGAAGCCGCAGAAGCTGCGCGGAAGGGGGGAGGGAAATCGTCTTGCCCGATTATCGGCGTGTCTCAGCCCGTTTCTTTTCAAGACCAAAAACTGGAACCACAGATGACACAGATTTTCACAGATGGCCGCCGACCCAACACGCATGGGCCCGCCGCTTCCACTGAAGCCCATGCTTGCGAAGCACAGCCACCAGAAGGGAACTCGGCTCCCGTTTTTTAATCTGTGTGAATCTGTGGAATCTGTGGAATCTGTGGACCCAAGGCCTTATCTGAGGCATCTGCGACATCTCTGGTTTCCCGCTTTTCAAGCTGAGTGTGGCCGATAAGCAGGTCGTCTTGTTTCAGGAAGTGCGGGATCCAGACAGGCTTTTTTCCGCGTCCTCCGAGTGATTCCGTGCCTTCCGTGACCAGCCAGTCGCCCCGGCTCCTCCCGGCGTCGAGAGCCAGGCCAGGATCAGCACGGTGGCCAGGGCAGCCCAGCCGAGTGGCGAAGGGTCGGAGCCGAGCCGGGGCAGTTCCTCGGCTAGTAGGCGGCCCAGGCTGTCATGGCCCGGCCCGGGGCCGAGGCCCAGCGCCGATAGGGTGGCCTCGCCCCACAGGGCCGACAGCCAGGCGCTGGGGAAGAGGGCGGCGGCCTGTTGCCAACCCCAGGGTGCCCAGCGGCGCAGCGTGGACGGCCCGGTGGCGCCCAGGGTGCGCTCCGCGGCCCAGGCCGGGGAATGGCGGAAGCGGTCGAGCCGCGTGCGCAGGGCCGGTTCCAGATGGGGGGCGATCAAGGCGCCCAACAGCACCCCGAGCACCCCGACCGAGAGCCCACCGGTGGCCGCGGCGACGGGCAACAGAAACAGCAGGGGTGGCAGGCTCCGCAGGGCCGACAACGCGCCAAGGAGGTGTCGTCCTTGCCAGGCTAGGAGCAGCCCCAGGGTTAGGGCCAGCAGGGCGCAGGCGCTGGCGAACCCGAGGCTGCGGGCCGCTGCCAGCACCAGCCGCAGGAGGGCATCCCGCCCCAGGTCATCGGTGCCGAGGGGATGGCTCAGGGTGGTGGCCAGGCCGCCGCGGAAGGGGTCCAGGGCGAGGTCCGGGATCAGCAGGGCCCCCAGGAAGGCGAGGCGCCACCTCATGCGGCTTCCCCTTCCCAGGGCCGGGACAGGGCCCATAACAGGGCCAACGCAAGGATCCAGAGGGCCAGCCCGGCCCGATCCCGCACCGCCACCCGGGTCATCCAGTCGGTGCCCAGGCCCGGCAACCCGAGCACCCGTTCCAGCACCAGGGTGGCCGTGAGCCAGACCGGCAGGCGGGCGGCCAGCCAGCGGCCCCAGAGGCGAATCAGCACGATGCGTCGCACCCGGCCGACGGCCGCCGTTCCCCAGGCCTGCGGGAAGGGTCGCTCCGCAGGCATGGCCAGGGCGAGCCAGCGGGCTTCGCCGGGCAGGGCCGCCAGCAGGAAGGCCAGCAACCAGCCGCCGAGTCCCGGAGGTCCCCAGAGGGCGGGCCAGAGGGCCAGGAGGAGGGCCGCCCACAGCAGATCGGGCGGCGCCTCCAGCAAGGCCAAGGGCCGCCGGGAGGCCAGGTCCGGGCCGCCGATCCAGGCGGCCATGGGCGCGAGGATAGAGAGCGCGGCAACTGCGAGAATCGCCGGCCCCAGGGCATCCCAGGGGAACAGGGGCGGTGCGGCGTGTTTCCAGACGGAACCCGGCAGACTCAGGGCCAACCCCAGGCCGAGGACCCACACCGCCAAACCCTGGAGGAGGTGCTTCATCAGCGATTCCACCGCCACCCGGCGGCGCCCGGGGTGTGGAGGTAGAGGCCCAGGGGGCTGGGCTCCACCTGCAGGCGCTTGTCCACCCAGATCACGCTTTGAAAATCGAGCAGGGGTAGGGCCGCAGGGTTCTCGGCCCAGAGGGTCTGGAGGTCCCGCCAGGCGGGATCCCCGGGCAGCTGGATCCGAGCGGTCACCTGGGCCAGGCGCGGATGCCGCCAGCCGGTGAAGTTCATGGGGCCGTTCGGTTCCAGATACTCAAGCACCGCCCAGGGAGAGGGATCGAAGACCACCATGGAACAGGCGAGCTGAAACTCCCCCTTCTGCAGGCAGTCGGTCAGCAGGCCCTGTTCAACGGGGGCCAGCTGCAAATCAAAGCCGTCCTTCCGGGCCCGTTCCCGCAGGGCCAGCAGGAGCTTCTCGATGGACTCCTCCCCTGCGGCATAGAGCAGCCGGAGGGTGCCAGGGCCCTTCGGTGGCGTCGTTGAGGCCGCGATGGCTTGGGGTTCGAAGCCCAGGGTTTCGGGCCACAGGCCGCGGCTGGGGCGGGCATTCTGGCCCAGCAGCTGGGGCGGAAACGCGTCCTTCCGCCAGCGTTCCAGCAGCTGGAGGGGCCCCACGCCCAGGCGGCTCCAGACCACCAGCTGCGCATGCATGGGCTGAGTGACGAGGCGATGGGTGGGTGGGACCTCGGTCTGGCGCCGGGTGGCGGGGGCCCCGATGGTCAGCCAGCCCTTTTGCAGGGCGGCCATGATGCCGGCCGGATCGGGCAGCAGGCGGAACCGGATGCCCTCGATGCGGGGTTTCAGGAAATGGTCCCGGCGGGTGAAGACCCAGGCCCCAGGCTCCTTTTGGAAGGCGAAGGGGCCTGATCCCCGTTCGGGATGGTGCCGCTGCGCGATGGGCACCCGGGCCAATTCCAGGAGCAGGCGCCCCGCGGGCTTGGGCGAGCGGATCCAGGGGCGGCCTGCCTCGATGCCTGCTTCCGCGCCCTCGAGGATGGCGCGCTTGGTGGGGCTGGCCTTGGGGTGGCGGCGCAGCTCCTGGATCGTCCAGACCACATCCTCGGCGGTGACCGGGCTGCCGTCGGTGTAGCGGGCGTCGGAACGCAGGGTGAAGGAGAGGGTTCCGTTGGTCTGCGTTCTCCATTCGGTGGCCAGCCGGGGGACCACCCGGCCGTTGGTCCCGATGCCCACCAGGGCGTCTCCCGCCAGGGACTGGAGGATCCACTGCTCATAGCTGTCGCCCTGGATGAAGTCGAGGGGCCCGGGATCCCGGGCCAGGGATTCCTCCACGATCTGCGCCGCCAAAGGAGGCGCGAACAGGGCGGGTGCGAACACCAGGCCAAGAGCCAGAAGCAGGTTGTGCATGATCGGTTCCGTGGATTCCTCCCAGGATGCGATGAGCGGCCGGGTTAGGAAAGCAGCTTCCTGGCGCCCGCCTGTAATGGGTGTTGCTACTCTGATTCAAGGAGGCCCTGTGGCTGGTCTTTCTGAATCCAAGTTGTTCTGGTGGTGGCCCCTCATGGCCCGCCACCGGCGGACGCTCCACTGGGGGCTGGCGGCGACGGTCTGGTGCAGCGTGGCGGCCTCGGTGGTGCCCTATTGGTCCGGGCGGGCCGTGAATGCCCTGGAACGCCACGACTGGCATGGCTCCCGGGTATATCTGGCCTGGATGCTCGCCTTTACGGCGATCGCAGGGGTCGGCCGCTACCTGATGCGCAATACGCTCATCGGCCTCAGCCGCGATGTGGAGCGGGAGCAGCGGGAGTCCCTCTACAGCTTCCTGTTGTCACGTCCCTTCGCTTTCTACGAGCGGCAGCGGGTGGGCGATCTGATGTCCCGCCTCGGCGATGACGTCGGAACCGTCCGCATGGCCACGGGCCCGGGGCTCATGAGCTTTCTCCAGGTGCTGTCGATCCTGCCGGTGACGCTGGGTCTGATGCTCCACACCAGCTGGCGGCTCACCCTGGCCGTCATGCTGCCCTTCTCGTTCCTGGCGCTGGGCTTCTACGTCATCGGGAAGTGGAGCCACCTGGTGCAGCAGAAGCTGCAGCTGGCCTTCTCGGCCCTGTCCACCTACAGCCACGAGACCATCAGCGGTGAGCGGGTGGTCCAGGCCTTCGGGCTGGAGGAAGCCCGCGTGGCCCAGTTCGCGGCCCTCAGCTACCGCCATGCTTCGCTGAGCATGAAACAATCGGTGATCTTCAGCGCCTACGCGCCGCTCTCGGCCTTCATCAGCGGCATATCAGCCCTGGTGCTGGTGGCCTACGGCGGCAGCCTGGTGCTGCAGGGTGTTCTGAACCTGGGCGACCTCACCGCCTTCACGGGCTTCCTGGTGGCGCTGGCCTGGCCCATCATGAGCCTGGGCTGGTCGGTGAATCTGTTCCAGCGGGCCAAGGCCGGCCAGGACCGCCTGGAGCAGCTGTTGCACAGCCCCGAGCGGTCGCTGCCCCCCGCTGCGGCCATCACCCTGCCGGAGGCCCCGGTGGCGCTCAGGCTGGAGGAGCTGAGCCACCGCTTCGAAACCGGGCGCGGCCTGGGGCCTTTGGATCTGACCCTCGCTCCCGGCGACAGCCTGGCGGTGGTGGGCGGCATCGGCTCGGGCAAGACCCTGCTGCTGCAGGTGCTGGCGGGTCTGCGGGAACCCCAAGCGGGACGGATGCTCGTGGATGGCGAGCCGCTTTCGGACCCGACCCTCCGTCGCCACTGGGCCGGGCTGGGCTGGGTGCCCCAGGATGCCTTCCTGTTTTCGGACACCCTGCGGATGAACCTGGCCATGGGCCGGCCCGAGGCCACCGACGAGGACATCTGGGAGATCGCCCGGGTGGTGGCCATGGACGAGCTGATTCAGCGGCTGCCCGAGGGCCTGGATACGGTGGTGGGTGAGCGGGGCGTGATCCTCAGCGGCGGCGAACGTCAGCGCACGGCCCTGGCCCGGGCCCTGCTGCGCCGCCCCCGGTTGCTGCTGCTGGACGATGCCCTTTCGGCCGTGGATGCCGAGACGGAGAGCCGCATCCTGGAGAACCTGCGGGCCTTCCTGGGGACCTCGACGCTGGTGTTGGCCACCCACCGCATCTTCGTGGCCGAAACCTGCGCCCGGGTGCTGGTGCTGGAGGAGGGCCGGATGATCCAGCTGGATACACCCGAGGCCCTGGCCGTTCAGCCGGGCCTGTTCGCGCGGCTCAAGCGACTGCAGAGCCTGGAGCGGGAGCTGGTGCGGGGGGCTTAGGAACAGCAGTGGCTGCGGAACAGCGCCGCCGCATCTTCCTTATCCTGCTTCCCACAGGCGATGCCCAGGGCCAAGTCTTCGACTTGTGTGAGCCATTCGGGGGATTCGGGTAGGTCCACACGGTTCAGTTCGAGAAAGACCGCAGCCGCCAACAGACCGGTGCGTTGGTTCCCGTCCAGGAAGGGATGGTTTCGGGTCAGGGCCGCCATGAGGGATCCTGCGAGGTCGAACAGATCCCCGCCCATGTAAGCGAAGTGATTCTGAGGTGCCCCCAGGGCGCTTTCCAGAGCGCCCCGATCCCGGATGCCGAGGATGCCGCCGTGGGCCTCAATCTGGCTTTGATTGAGGAGGATCACTTCCTCCGCCGTCAAAAAGAGGGGGCTCATCATTGGCCCTAGGCCAGCCGTTTCAGGGCCGGCGCCAGCTTCTTTTCAGCCTTGGCCTTGGCTTTCAGAAAGGCTTCCATGCGCTCGTTCGATGGTGGGCCCGCGGGTGTGATGATGAGGGCCCGGCCGTTGGTGCTGATTTCCAGGGGAGTGTCTTTCTGGATGCCCAGCAGGTCGAGGATGGGTTTATCCACCACGAGGGCGAGGCTGTTGCCATGGGCGGTCATGGTCTTGATCATCTGGAACCTCCGTGCTTACAATGTAGTAACGGAGGCGTGGCAATGCAAGGACCTGATCAGGTCCCCTCGCGGAACGTCACTTTGTTGATCTCGGCGAAGGTGGTGATCCCCAGGCGCACCTTCTCGATGGCGCTCTCGCGGAGGAACTGCATGCCGCCCCGGCGGGCGGCGACCTTCACTTCGCGCACGGGGGCCCGCTGGATGAGCAGTTCGCGGAGCTCGTCGTTGAGGCCCATGAATTCGATGATGGCCTGCCGGCCGCGGAAGCCGGTGCCATGGCAGTCAATGCACCCCACGCGATCGAACAGGGTGGCGCCGCGCAGCCAGGCCTCATCGACGCCGTTCTCCTCCAGTTCCAGGGGCGCGGGCTTGGGGGCCGGGCGCTTGCACTTGGTGCACAGCACGCGCACCAGGCGCTGGGCCAGGATGCAGTTGAGGGAGGATACGAAGTTGTAGACTTCGACGCCCATGTGCTGGAAGCGGCCCAGCACGTCCAGCACGTTGTTCGCGTGGACGGTGGTGAAGACCAGGTGGCCCGTGAGGGCCGACTGGATGGCAATCTGGGCCGTCTCGGAATCGCGGATCTCGCCCACGAGAATCTTGTCGGGATCATGGCGCAGGATGGAACGCAGGCCCAGGGCGAAGGTGAGGCCCTTCTTCTCGTTCACGGGGATCTGGGTCACCCCCTCAAGCTGGTACTCAACGGGATCTTCGATGGTGATGATCTTGTCCTCCGGGGACTTGATCTCGCTGATCACGGCGTACAGGGTGGTGGTCTTGCCGGAGCCGGTGGGGCCCGTCACCAGGAACATGCCATAGGGCTCGCGGGAGAAACGGCGCACGCGCTTCAGCTCGTGGTCCGAGAAGCCCAGGATTTCCAGCGTCAGTGACTGGAACTCTTCGGTGAGGTTCTCCTTGTCGAGGATGCGGATCACCGCGTCCTCGCCGTGGATGGTGGGCATGATGCTCACGCGGAAATCGATGGCCCGCCCACGCACCTTCAGCTTGAACCGGCCATCCTGGGGCTTGCGTTTCTCGGCGATGTCCAGCTCGGACATGACCTTGACGCGGCTGATGATGGGCGAGGCAAAGCGGCGGTCGATGGGATCAGCGGCCGGGTAGAGGCTGCCATCGATGCGGTACTTGATCTGGAAGCCGGTGGCCGTGGTCTCAAGGTGGATGTCCGAGGCGCGGCGCTGGAGGGCGTTGAAGATGGTGGTGTCCACGAGGCGGACGATGGGGGCTTCGTCCTTGTCCGTCAGGCGCTCCAGGTCGAGCACTTCGTCGTCCAGATCCTCCTCGTGGAGCACCTGGATCTTGAGGGCCTCGCCGGCCTCGTCCATGACCTTCTGGCCGCTCTCGGACTTCTTGAGGACCTCCTGGATCTGGGCCATGGGGGCACCGGCGAAACGCAGGGGGCGCTTGAGCCTCAGCCGGAGCATGTCCTGGGTGGGGATGTCCAGGGGATCGGCCATGGCCAGCCAGAGCACGCCGTCCCGCTCCTGTACCGGCACGAAGTGGTGCTTGAGCATCAGATCGATCGGCAGGGCCTGGAACAGCGCGAAATCCACCGGCTCCCGGGTGAGGTCCAGGGTGGGGTAGAGCTCCCGGGCTGGCTTGAAGTCAGTGATCGACTGATCGCCTGTGGCGACAGCATCAGAAGGAACCGGAGGGTTTGATGGACACATGGAAGCATCGTAGCGGAAGGGCCGCTGGTTCGAATGGCCAGAATGGGGCATACGTCACAAACGATGCCAGGGTTGGCTTCGTGCGTTGACCTGCGCGGGACCTAGCCTTCACAATGACCTGTCCTGGAGGCTCCATGCGTGGGTACGCGTCCATCCTGCTCCTGATTCTGGTAGCAGTGGCCCTGCCGATCATCATTTGGAATTTATCGTGGCTTCTGCGCCCCAGTTGGCCCAGCGCCGCCAAATACGCGTCCTACGAGTGCGGAATCACCGCCACCGGCGAGGCCCGCGCGAAATTCTCGGTGCGCTACTACCTGGTCGCGGTGATGTTCCTCGTGTTCGACGTGGAAACGGTCTTCCTGATGCCCTGGGCCATCCAGATGAAGGAATTGGCCCTCTTCGGCTTCATCGAGCTGGGCCTCTTCCTCTTCCTGCTGTTGTTCGGATACGGCTACATCTGGTCCAAGGGGGCCCTCACATGGGAATAAACCAGCTCTCCACCCTTGAGCACATCCTCATCACCACCAAGGTCGAGAAGGTCATGAACTGGTCCCGCGCCACCAGCGTGTGGCCCGTGACCTTCGGCCTGGCATGCTGTGCCATCGAGATGATGGCCGCTGGCGCCAGCCGCTTCGACTTCGACCGCTTCGGCTCCGGCATCTTCCGGGCCACGCCCCGCCAGGCCGATCTGATGATCATCGCGGGCACGGTGACCTACAAGATGGCCCCGGTCATCAAAACCCTCTACGACCAGATGCCCGAGCCCAAGTGGGTGATCGCCATGGGCTCCTGCGCCACCGCCGGCGGGCCCTTCGACTCCTACCACACCATCCAGGGCGTGGACAAGATCATTCCGGTGGACGTCTTCATCCCGGGCTGTCCGCCCCGTCCCGAATCGCTCATCTACGGGTTCATGAAGCTGCAGGACAAGATCATGACCAGCAGCCTGGCCGATCGGTACAAGGACATCTTCGAGGAGGTCGGCTGATGGCGGAACCGGACGTCCCCCCGACCCCCGATATGCCCGACGAGGCACCAGCGGGGCCTTACGTGTACGACTACAAGGCCGCGCCTAACCGCCAGATCGTCATGCCGAAGACGGTTCCCCTGCCGAGCCTGAGGACCTACCTGGCCGAGCAGAAGGCCGCGGCTGCGGCCGACGAGGCCAAGTGGTTGAAGATGCAGGCCGACTTTGAGACGGCCAAGGCCAAAGCGGAGGCCGAGGGGAAGGACGCGCCCAAGCCCCCTGTCCGGCCGGTCCCCAGGAAGGACGACAACGATATGAAGACGCCCTGGCCTCAGGAGGCGAAGGATGCTGATCTTCTCCTGCTCCAGGAACGCCTCGGCGACAAGGTGGAGGAGATCTTCGAGCAGGCCGGGGAACTGACCTGCCAGGTGACGAAGGATTCGATTCTCGAGGTGCTCCAGCTCTGCCGGCAAGACGCCGCCCTGAACTACGAAATGCTGGCGGACCAGACCGCCACCCATTACCCGGCCGCCACCGGATTCGCTTTCAGCGTGGTCTACCACCTGACCAGCATCAGCCGCCGGAAGCGCCTTCGCCTGCGGATCCTGGTCCCCGAGGGCTTCCTGCCCGAGAGCGCCTGCGCCGTCTACCCCGGCGCCAACTGGATGGAGCGCGAGATCTACGACATGCTCGGCATCCGCTTCGCGAACCATCCCGACATGACGCGCATCCTCTGCCCGGAAGACTGGGAAGGCTACCCCCTCCGCAAGGACTACCCGACCGTGGGCTGGGGCCAGCGTGACATCTCGTTCCGCGAGGATCGTGGCGGCAGACTCGACCTCATCGCCCTCCAGAAGGCCGGCCAGCTGGGCATCAACCTGAAGCAACCCAAGGCGGACTAGGAGCGGACGGTGTTCAAAAACGAGGAGATGGAAATCAACCTGGGCCCACAGCACCCGTCCACACACGGCGTGCTGCGAGTGAAGTTGCGGCTCGATGGCGAGACCATCACGCACTGCCAGCCTGTGATCGGCTACCTGCATCGGGGTGTCGAAAAAATCTGCGAGAACCAGACCTTCTTTCAGGGCCAGGTCTGGACGGACCGCATGGACTACTGCTCGGCCGTGGCCAACAACCTGGGCTGGGCGGAGGCCAACGAGAAGCTGTTCGGCATCACAGTGCCCCGCCGAGCCCAGTACATCCGCACCATGCTGAACGAGTTCAACCGCCTGGCCTCGCACCTGATCTGGCTGGCGACCCACGCCCTGGACATCGGGGCCATGACGGTCTTCCTCTACGCCTTCCGCGAACGCGAAGACATCCTCGACATGAATGAGGCCTTCTGCGGCTCCCGCCTCACCACCACGGCCTTCCGCATCGGCGGGCTGCGTGAGGACCTGCCCCCCGGCTTCGAGAAGCTGGTTCACAAGTTCCTCGCCAAGTTCCCCAGCTGCCTGGAGGAATACGAAAACCTGCTGAGCGAGAACCGCATCTGGAAGAAGCGCACCGTCGGCGTGGCCAAGCTCAGCGCTGAGGACGCCATCGCCTTGGGCGTCACTGGGCCGGTCCTGCGCGCCGCGGGTGTGCCCTATGACATCCGCAAGGCCTTTCCCTACGCCGCCTATGCAGAGATGGATTTCGACGTCCCCACCCGCACCGAAGCTGATACCTACGCCCGGTACCTGGTGCGCATGGACGAGATGCGGCAGAGCGCCCGCATCATCCAGCAGTGCATGGACGGCATGCCTGAAGGTCCCGTCATGGCCAAGCTGCCGAAGATCCTGAAGGCCGAGGTCAACGAGGTCTACCACGCCACCGAAGCGCCCAAGGGCGAGCTCGGCTACTACCTCGTGGGCGAGAAGGGCAGCGGGAACCCCTATCGCTTCCACGTGCGGGCCCCTGGATTCATCAACCTCCAATCCCTGCCCAAGATGGCTGAGGGAGGCCTGAT
>JANXYT010000493.1 GCA_025355915.1 Holophagaceae bacterium | reverse complement strand
CTTCTCACCCTTCAACCCTTCGTCGCGGTTTTTCCCCAAGTGTCACACCCGTTCCCATCCCGAACACGGCAGTTAAGACTTGGAGGGCCGATGATACTGCTCCTCACAGGAGTGGAAAAGTAGGTCGCTGCGACGTTAAATAGAACGGGTCACCCCAACAGGTGACCCGTTTTTGCGTACCTAGGCGCCGTAACCTCGGGGTTTCTTTGCGTTCTCCGCCGGATACACTTGGAATTCCGCGTGGAGGATCTGATGAGCAAAGGTGTTTACACCTTCGGGGGGAACCGCAACGAGGGGGGCGCTGCCATGCGCAACCTTCTCGGTGGGAAAGGCTGCAATCTGGCCGAGATGGCTGGGCTCGGCATTCCCGTGCCTCCCGGGTTCACGCTCACCACCGAACAGTGTGGCGCCTACCACACGAATGGGCGTCAACTGGCCGAAGGCCTGAAAGCCGAGGTTATCGGGGCCCTGAAGTGGCTCGAAGGGGTCCGTGGATGCGGCTTTGGATCCATGGAGAATCCCCTGCTTTTGTCGGTGCGCTCCGGGGCCCGCGTCTCCATGCCGGGCATGATGGACACCGTCCTCAACCTGGGCCTGAACGATCGGACTGTCATGGCCCTGGAGCGGGCCAGCGGGAACCCACGCTTCGCGTGGGATTCCTATCGCCGTTTCATCACGATGTACAGCAATGTGGTGCTCGGCGTTGAACATGCCCTGTTCGAGGCGGAACTCGAGGGCGCCAAGGAGCGCCTTGGCAAGCACCAGGACACGGATCTGAGCGCTGAGGACTGGAAGGGGCTGGTCACCGTCTTCAAGGACATCGTCATTGAAGAAACCAGCCAAGCCTTTCCCCAGGAGCCCATGGACCAGCTCTGGGGGGCCATCCGCGCGGTCTTCGAAAGCTGGAATACGGGGCGTGCCATCACCTACCGACGCCTGAACCGGATCCCCGATGATTGGGGCACGGGCGTGAATGTCCAGAGCATGGTCTTCGGCAACATGGGGGATGACTGTGGCACGGGTGTGGCCTTCACGCGGGATCCGGCCACCGGTGAGAAGCTCTTTTACGGTGAATACCTCATCAACGCCCAGGGCGAGGATGTGGTGGCCGGCACCCGCACACCGCAACCCATCACGCGGATGCAGGCCGAGGGGACAGGGCTGAAAAGCCTTGAGGAAGCGATGCCAGCTTCCTTCAAGGAGTTGGACGCGACCTGCAAGCGTCTCGAAACGCACTTCAAGGATATGCAAGATATTGAATTCACCATCGAGCGCGGAAAGCTCTACCTGCTGCAGACCCGCAACGGCAAGCGCACCGCCATGGCCGGCATCCGCATCGCCATCGATATGGTGGACGAAGGTCTTATCGACAGCCAGGCCGCCCTCAAGCGCATCGATGCCGACAGTCTCTCGCAGCTGCTGGCACCGGTCTTCGATCCGAGGGAGAAGGATCGCCTGCGCAAGGAGGGCCAATTGCTGACGAAGGGCCTGAATGCTGGTCCCGGGGCGGCCACCGGCCGCATCGCGCTGACCGCCGAAGCGGCGGAGAAGATGGCCCAGGAGGGCCCCGTGGTGCTGGTGCGCGTGGAGACGAGTCCTGAGGACATCTCGGGCATGGTGGCCTCCCAGGGCATCCTCACGGCCCGCGGCGGCATGACCAGCCATGCGGCGGTGGTGGCCCGGGGCATGGGCAAGCCCTGTGTGTGTGGCGCGTCCGCCCTGCAGATCGACATGGTCCGAGGCGTCGTGAAAGTGGGTGACCGCGAGCTGAAGGCTGGCCAGGATTGGATCTCTATCGATGGCGCTACCGGCGAAGTGTTTGTTGGCAAACTCAGCGCTCATCCCTCCGAGGTCAATCAGGTGCTGGTTGACAATCGCCTGAAGGCCCAGGATAGCGAGCTATATCAGCGGTTTGCCAAGATCATGACCTGGAGCCATGAGGCCAAGCGCATGAAGGTGCGGACCAATGCCGACACGCCGCACGACGCTGCCGTGGCTCGAGCGTTCGGTGCTGAGGGCATCGGTCTGTGCCGCACGGAACACATGTTTTTCGAGGGGGACCGCATCCTTGCCGTGCGCGAGATGATTCTCGCCACCGACACCGACGGTCGCAAGAAAGCCCTGGCCAAGCTGCTGCCCATGCAGCGCGAGGATTTTGAGGGCCTCTTCACGGCCATGAACGGGCTACCCGTGAACATCCGCCTGCTGGACCCGCCCCTGCACGAGTTCCTGCCCCAGGACGAGCCGGGACAGCGGGAGATGGCCGAAGTGCTGGGCGTCGACCTCGGCACCGTGGAGCGCCGCGTGACGCAGCTTCACGAGTTCAACCCAATGATGGGCCACCGTGGCTGCCGCCTCGGCATCACCTTTCCAGAAATCATCCGCATGCAGGTTCGCGCTATCGCAGAAGCGGCCTTGAACGTGGCTGCCAAGGGCATCAAGGCCGTGCCGGAGATCATGGTGCCCCTCATCGGCACCGTCCGCGAACTGACCTACACCAAGACCGAGATGCTCGATGAGATCGCCCAAGTGAACAAGGAGCGCGGCGCCCAGTTCGCCTGCCCCATCGGCACCATGATCGAGATCCCCCGCGCGGCCCTCACCTCGGACCTCATCGCCCGGGAGGCCGAGTTCTTCAGCTTCGGCACCAACGACCTCACCCAGATGGGCTTCGGTTTCAGCCGCGATGACGCCGGCACCTTCCTGCCGGAATACGTCGGCAAGAAGATCCTGGAGGACGACCCCTTCCAAAGCCTCGACCAGGAGGGCATCGGTGAGCTGGTGCGCATCTCCTGTGAAAAGGGCCGGGCCGCACGTCCGGGCATCAAGCTGGGCGTTTGTGGCGAGCACGGTGGCGATCCCCGCAGCGTGAATTTCTTCCACCGCGTGGGCCTGGATTACGTGAGCTGCAGCCCTTACCGTGTGCCCATCGCCATCTTGGCCGCGGCACAGGCGGCTTTGGAGCAGTAACACTCTGATTCCGCTATCCTGGAAAGGCCGTGCCCCCGCACGGCCTTTTTGTCGGATGACCCCATGGCCAAGACCGTCAGCGACCAACCCGAAATTATTTATTCAATGATGCGGGTCAGCAAGATCTACAACACCAAGCCCGTCATCAAGGACATCTCCCTCAGCTACTTCTATGGCGCCAAGATCGGCGTGCTGGGCCTGAACGGATCCGGCAAGAGCACCGTGCTGCGCATCATGGCGGGGGTGGACCACGACTTCAACGGAGAGGCCGTGCTCAGCAAGGGCTACACCACCGGCATCCTGGATCAGGAACCTCAGCTCGACCCGGCCAAGACCGTACGGGAGATCGTCGAGGAGGGCGCGGCCGAGCAGGTGGGCTGGCTGAAGGACTACAACGCCATTAGCGACCAGTTCGCCGATCCCGATGCGGACATGGATGCGTTGCTGGCGAAGCAGGGCGAGCTGCAGGAGAAGATCGACGCCCACGATTGCTGGGACCTCGATTCGCGGCTCGAGCAGGCCATGGACGCCTTGCGCTGCCCTGATCCCGACACGAAGGTCGGCGTGTTGTCCGGGGGCGAGCTACGCCGGGTGGCGCTCTGTCGCCTGTTGCTCCAGGAGCCTGACATCCTGCTTCTGGACGAACCCACCAACCACCTCGACGCCGAAAGCGTGGCCTGGCTGGAGAAACACCTGCTGGACTACAAAGGCACGGTCATCGCCGTCACCCACGACCGCTACTTCCTGGATCATGTGGCGGGCTGGATCCTCGAACTGGATCGGGGCGAAGGCATCCCCTGGAAGGGCAACTACTCCAGCTGGCTGGAGCAGAAACACGGGCGTTTGGCCCGCGAAGAAAAGTCCGATCAGAAGCGGCAGAAGACCCTGGAACGCGAGCTGGAGTGGATCCGCATGTCGCCCAAGGGCCAGCATGCCAAGAGCAAGGATCGCATCGCCAACTACGAACGGCTGGCCGGCGAGGAAGGCCGCCAGAAGGAACAGGAACTGGAGATCTACATCCCCAGCGGCCCGCGCCTGGGCGACCTGGTGGCGGAGCTGGAGGGCGTCTCCAAGGCCTATGGCGACCGCGTGCTCTTCGAGGACCTGAGCTTTGCCATTCCGCGCGCCGGGATCCTCGGCGTCATCGGCCCCAACGGCGCCGGCAAGTCCACGCTGCTGCGCCTGCTCACCGGCCAGGAGACGCCGGATGCGGGCACCATCCGCATCGGTGACACCGTGCGCATGGCCTACGTGGACCAGCTGCGGTCAGGGCTCAATCCAGACAAGACCGTCTTCGAGGCGGTCTCGGGCGGCTACGAGCAGATCGAGCTGGGCGGCAAGCTCATCAACGCCCGGGCTTGGCTGAGCCGCTTCGGATTTTCCGGAGACTCCCAGCAGAAGAAGGTCTTTGAGCTCAGCGGCGGTCAGCAGAACCGCCTCAATCTGGCGCTCACGCTGAAGAGCGAATCGAACCTGCTCTTCTTTGACGAACCCACCAACGACTTGGATGTGAACACCATGCGCGCCCTGGAGGAGGCCATCGAAGCCTTCGCAGGCAGCGCCGTTCTGGTGAGCCACGACCGCTGGTTCCTGGACCGCCTTGCCACGCACATCCTGGCCTTCGAGGGCGATTCCCAGGTGCAGTTCTTCGACGGGAACTATAGCCAGTACGAGGAATATCGAAAGGATGTGTTGGGCCTGAAGCCCTTCGATCCCCATCGAATCAAGTACCGCAAGCTCACGCGATGAAGGCCCTCCATTCCCGCGCCTCCCGGCTGGCCCTCGGAACAGCCGCCACGGGCCTGCTTCTGGGGGCCATCGCTTTAGCGCTGGGGATGGCCGAAGGCGCCATCAGCCTCTGGGGCTTCGGCGCCGCCTGCCTCATTCAGGTCCTCCCAGCAATGAGCGTGTGGCAGCGCATCCGGGATGGCCTGGGGAACAGCGGCCTGGAACGGGAACGCCTGACCCTTCGGACCGTCAGCCACCTCCTGCGCCTGCTGGCTCTGGGCATGGCTTTAGCCGCGGTCCTGGCCCTGTGGGAGGATCGCGCCATGCAGGTTGGTCTTTCCGCCCAGGGTCTGGCCGCCCTGGCCCTGGGCCTCCAAGCGTTCCTTTGGTGGGGGAAGCGGGTTCTCGTTGGAATCCACCCCACCCTGGACCTCGACGCCGCCCGGACCCGGACCCTGCTGGACATCGCGGCCCTGCTGCTGGTGAGCACCCTTCTGGGCCGCTGGTTCCCCTGGGCCGATGGGGTCGGTGGACTGGCCCTGGCCCTGCGGCTGTTCCTTGAAGGCCGCACCCTGGGGAAGAGCACCACCTTACCGGCGGCCGCCTGCGGCGGTTGTGGAAGCGGCAGCGGCTGCGGGTGATGCGCGTCCTGGAATTGTTCTCAGGCCTGGGAGGCTGGCGGCAGGCCCTTCGGAGCCGAGGCACCGTGGTGGCCGCTTATGATGTGAGCGAGGCCGCCAACGCCACCTATGCGCTCAATCACGGTGATCAGCCGAAAGCCCGGGAGCTGGCGACGGTGCCTTTGGCGGAGGTGGCGGCCCAAGAGGCCGACACCTGGCTGATGAGCCCACCCTGTCAGCCCTTCTGCCGCATGGGGAGCCACGAAGGCCTAGACGACCGGCGGTCCCGTGCCTTTCGTCATCTCATGGATCTTTTTGAAGAGGCGCCGCCGGACCAGCTGGTGTTGGAGAACGTGGACGGTTTCCTGGGCTCCGATGCCCATGCCCTGCTGTCGGAGCGCATCCGAGCCGAGGGCATGCATCAGTTGGATCTCCAGGCCTGCCCCAGCCGCTTCGGTCTGCCCAACCGGCGGCCCCGCGTGTTCATCGTGGCGTCGCGAAAGCCACTCGATCCCCGTCCTCAACCCGATCTGGCACCCCGTCTCCTGGCGGACTTCCTGGATGCGGAAGAGGACCACAGCCTGTATTTGGGACCCGAGATCCTGGACCGGCACTACCTCGGACTCGATCTGGTGGAACCCGGCGATCGTCGCAGCGCCTGTTTCATCGGCGGCTACGGCCGGCGTTTCGTGGGCAGCGGCTCGTTCCTGAAAACGGAACAGGGCATCCGCCGCTTCTCGCCAGCCGAAGTGGCTCGGCTCCTGGGGCTGCCCGAGGGATTCCGATTTCCGGAAACGCTATCACTGGAAGCTCGGTACCGACTTCTGGGTAACAGCCTATCCATTCCCGTGGCGGCCTGGGCTCTGGATCATCTGTAGAATCACGCCATGCGTCTTATCCTCTCTGCCTTCGCACCCGAACTGGGTCCCCTCGCCGGAAATCCACCCACAGGTTGGGCGACGACCACCGTGGGCGTCGGGGCCGTGACTGCCGCAGCTGCCACGGCCCAGTTGCTGGCGGAACGGCGACCCGAAGCCGTGCTCTTTCTGGGTACCTGCGGGCGCTACGATGACCGCCTCGCGATGTTCGAGGGCCTCTGGGCTTCGGAAGCCATCGCCACTTCTTTGGATGAGCTGCGCGGCGGCGCCTACCGCCCAGGCATCGAACAGGTCTCCTGGGCTGCAACCCTCCAGGGGCCGCTGCCGTCCCATCCGGTGGCTGTTCCACCCGCCATCACCCGGACGCTGGAAGGCGCGTCCCTGCTGGCTTCTGTGGCTCCGGCGGAGCACCTGGAGCTGACGGGCGTCTTCGCGGC
>JANXYT010000489.1 GCA_025355915.1 Holophagaceae bacterium | reverse complement strand
GTGGATCTGTGACCGGGCGGTCCAGATCCACGGCGGTTATGGCTACTCGCGCGAATACCTCGTCGAACGCCTCTACCGGGATGTGCGTGTGACCACCATCTACGAGGGCACCAGCGAAATCCAGCGCATGGTCATCGCCCGGGAATTGTTGAAGTGAATATTTTCAACACTTGATGAAATACCCCTTGCCCTCATCATGCGAGGGAGGCATCCTGCTACCGGGGATGACCTAAACCGGCCCCTGGGCTCATCCGTAGGCAGCCTGTCCCTGTGGCAGCTCTTTTCGATCTTCAAGGAGTGGTGATGATGCGTCTTCCAATTTGCCCGGCCCTGCTGGTGGCCTTCTCCCTGGTAGCCCAGGACGCTCCGAAGGTCGACGCCCCGAAGGCCGCGGTCACGAAACTGACCCTGCAGGCCGCCATCGAGACTTCCCTGAAGAACAATTTGCAAGTGCAGATCGCCGTCGAGACGCGCGACTTCACCCGTGCCGGCGTGCTGATCGAGCAGGGTTTCTTCGACTGGAATCTCACCAGCGGAGTGAGCCTCAGTAAGATCCAGGACGCCAGCCGCGGCCAGAATTTCCCCGGCGGTCCACTCGTGTCCTCCGAAACCACGAGTTTCAATCGCGCCTTCACACTCGGTTCCACCAAGGCCTTCGGCTGGGGCGGCAACCTGAGCCTGAACTATGCGCCCACCTATCGCTTCAGCAAGGGTACCGTGAACGGCGGACCCGAGGCTCCCTTCACCACCAACCCCTACGACGGCAGCTTCACCGCGACCTATTCCCAGAGCCTCCTCAAGAACTTTGGCCGGGATACCTCGGAAAGCCGTCTCATCGTGGCCCGCAAGGGCGCCCAGGCCGCCGATCTGGGGTTCCAGAAAGCCATCATTGATCTGGCGGCCAGCACCGAATCCCTCTACTGGGATGTGGTCTACGGCCAGCGGAACCTGGAGAACAAGCAGCAGGCCCTGGCCCTGGCCCAGAAACAGCTCAAGGAAAACCAGATCCGGGTGCAGGTGGGCACCCTGGCGCCCATCGAAGTCACCTCCTCCGAGGCCTCCGTGGCCCAGCGCGAGCAGGACATCATCGCCGCCGAGGCCCAGTTCCTGAACGCCAAGGACGCCCTCATCCGCGCCCTGTATCCCTCCGCTGAGCGGCCCGCGAACCTGGAGATGGCCGATGTCCCCAGCGTGAAGCCCCTGGAGATGGATGAGGCGGCCGCCGAAAAGCAGGCCCTCAACAACCGCATCGAGCTGAAGAGCGCCCGGCTGGATCTGGAATCCAAGCAGATTCTGGAGACCGCCTCCAACAACCGCACCCTGCCGCAGTTGGACGCCTTCGCCACCTACAACGGCAATGCGGCTTCGCAGATCCCCTCCGAGGGCCTGGCCGCGGTGAACAAGGACCTCAGCAAGGGCGCCTACCCCGGCTACACCGTGGGCCTGCAGTTCGCCATCCCCCTTCAGAACCGCACCGCCCGGGGCTATCAGGCCCAGGCCCGGGCCAACCGGCGCCAGAGCGAGCTGACCATGCGCGACCTGGAACTGGGCATCACGCTGGAGGTCCGCCAGGCCTTCCGCAACGTGGATGCCTTCAACAAGGGTGTGGCTGCGGCGGAGAAGACCCGCTACTTCCGTGAAAAGGACCTTGAAGCGGAGCAGAAGAAGTTCGAGAACGGCATGAGCACCAACTTCCTCGTGCTCTCCAAGCAGAACGACCTCGACACCGCCAAGAGCAACGAGCTCCAGTCCCAGATCACCTACGCGAAGGCCGTCACCGCCCTGGAAAAGGCCCTGGGGCATCTGCTCGAGGCGAGGAAGCTGGAAGTGAAATGATGCTGTCCGGGGGTCCTGCGCTACGCGCACACCCCCGGGCCCCCGCGCAGAAGCCCGGCAAAGCCGGGCTTCTGCTTTTTTCCCGTTCTCCTGAGTTCAACCCATCCGCAGGCTGAGGTCCACCGCGGGGGCGCTATGGGTGAGGGCGCCGACGCTGAGGAAATCCACGCCGGTCTCGGCCACGGCTCTAGCCCGGTCGAGGGTGAGGTTGCCGCTGGCCTCCAGGAAGAGCCTTCGGCCGCTGCGGTCCCGCAGGGCCACGGCCTCGCGCATCTGCTCCAGGGCCATGTTGTCCAGCAGCACGCCGTCCACGTCCGGCAGATCGAGGCAGGCCTTGAGCTGGCCCAGGGTCTCCACCTCGACTTCGATCTTCACGAGATTGGGCGCCACGCGCCGCGCCGCCTCCACCGCCGCGCGGACACCGCCCGCCGCCGCCAGGTGGTTCTCCTTGAGCAGGACGCCATCGCCCAAAGTGAGCCGGTGGTTCACACCGCCGCCGCAGCGCACCGCGTACTTTTCCAACAGCTTGAGGCCCGGCGTGGTCTTGCGCGTGTCGAGAATCCGGGCGCCCGTGCCCTCGATGGCGTCCACGAACTTCCGCGTGAGGGTGGCCGTGCCCGAAAGCCGCTGGAGCAGGTTCAGCATCACCCGTTCGGCCAGCAGGATGCCGTGGCTGGAACCGTCGACGCGCAGCACTTCGGCCCCCTTGGACACCCGCTGTCCATCTGAGGCGAGCAACGTCACCGCTAGGCTGGGATCCGCGATGTGGAACACCTCCAGCGCCATGGGGAGTCCCGACAGTACTAAATCGCCCTTGGCCACCACCCGGGCCAGCATGGGCCGGTCCGGCACCGCCGCCGTGGTCCAGTCCTGGGTGCCCCAGTCCTCGCGCAGGAAGGTGCGCAGCTGGTCGCGATACGTCTCGGGGTGCGGGGGATGGAACATCGGTCACTCCAGACTCAGCATAGAATGCTCAGCAACCAACCCAAACCAGGAGCCCCCATGTCCTTCGTCCTCGTCGAGAAAGCCGACCGCATCGCCTGGGTCACCCTCAGCCGGCCCGAGAAGCTCAACGCCCTGAACAACGAGGTATTGAAAGAACTGGAGCAGGTCTTTGCAGACCTCGAACACGATGCCGAAGTGGGTGTGGTGGTGGTGACGGGCGCTGGCGAAAAGGCCTTTGTGGCCGGAGCGGACATTTCAGAGCTGAAGGCCCTCGACTCCGCCGGGGCCCGGGTGCAGGCCCTGCGCGGCCAGGCCGTGTTCCAGCGCATCGAAGCCATGCCCAAGCCTGTCATTGCCGCCGTGAACGGCTTCGCCCTGGGCGGCGGCTGCGAACTGGCCCTGGCCTGCCACATCCGCATCGCCAGCGAGAATGCCCGGTTCGGCCTGCCCGAAGTGAGCCTCGGCATCATTCCCGGCTACGGTGGCACCCAGCGCCTGCCGCGTCTCGTGGGCAAGGGCGTGGCCCTGGACATGATCCTCAGCGGCGAGATGACACCTGCCGCCGACGCCCTCCGCATGGGCCTCGTGAGCCGCGTGGTGCCCCAGGCCGACCTCAAGGCCACCGCCGAGAAGCTGGCGAAGACCCTCCTTTCCCGCGGCCCCCTGGCTCTCCGCAGTGCCCTGGCCGCCGTGAATGAAGGCATCGAGATGCCCCAGGACCAGGGCATTCAATTTGAGGCCGCCCTCTTCGGCCTGCTGGCCGCCACCCAGGACATGCAGGAAGGCATGGGCGCCTTCCTGGAAAAGCGTGGAGCGAAGTTCAACGGTTTGTAGCCGTCCGCTATCTCCAAAACGGGCGCGGCCACAAGCCGCGCCCGTTTTGGAGATAGGCAGGGCTACTTCTTGGCGCCCACGGCGCCGAGCGTGACTGCGGCGGTCTGCTCATTGTTGTGCTGGTCGACCACCTTCACGAGAATCCGGTCGCCGCGGGCCGCATCGCGGGGCACCAGCACATCGAAGCGCTCCTCCTTCTGATCGAAGATGCGATCCTCGGGCACAAGCTGGAGCCAGCGTTCACCATCGGCGCTGATGGCCGCGTCCTTCAGCATGGACGTCTCATCCCGGCCCACGAACCGAACCCGGATGCCCTCGCCTTCCGGCACGGCGCTCAACTCGGCGATCGCGGGGGGCGTGTGATCCACGACGAACGGTGCCGTGCGCCAGGTGCTGGTGAGGACGGCGTTGAAGGGAGCCGAGGGCGCATCGGAGGTGGTCACCTCAAGGCGATAGCGTCCGTCCGGCACCGGCAGGGTATCGAAGCTGAAGAATTTTTCCTTCCAGGCCTTCTCGATCAGGATGGGCGCGCCGCGGTCGGGGACCAGCCGGATGGCGAACTGGAGGGTGTCCCCGTTGGGATCATTCACCCGGAATACGAAGCTCTGGCCCCCGCGGCGAAAGCTGCGCTTCTCGGCCCCCATGTAGCCCAGGGCGGGAATGAGCTTCTGGGTCTCCAGTGGGACCCGCTCGATGCCGATGTCCTCCGCGGGGGCGGTGCGGGTGATGACCAGGCCCGGCGGCATGATGTCCACCCCTTCCCAGACCGGCGCCAGATTGCGCTGCGCCCAATACACACTCACGGTTTCCACAACCGGGGTGGCACCGCCCCGGGTGCTGCTGAGGCGCAGGCGGAACTGGGCAAAGCGGGCGGGCGGCAGGGCGGGCCGTTCGCCGCTGCGCAGCGGCGGCGTCCAGGCGCTCCAGGTGGTGTCGGGGGTCTCCGTGCTGCCCGTGCGGAACTGGAGTTCGACATTCGTGCCGGTGGGCAGGTCGGCATCCAGGTAGGCGCGGCCCCAGTCGGCGATGGGCGCGCCCTTGAGGATCTTTGATTCCAGGGTGCCCTCGGTGGCCTGGGCTTCGGAGAGCAGGTGCAGTTCGGCGGGATTGGATCCCACCACCAGGAGGTCGCCCCCGGTGGGCAGGAAGGCCGTGGCCTGGGCGGTGCCAAGTTCCTGCACCGCGGCGAAGGGATCCATGTCCCGGGCCTTGCCGAGGGGGATCGAGAACAGGCGGGAACGGTTGCCGGTACCCACCAACAGCTGGCCCTTCCAGACCGTGAGGGCATAGACCTGGCTCTGGGCGCTCTGCCACAGGGTCTCCGGCACGCGATCCTTGTCCAGGTGGATGATGGCGGAACGGGTGGTGGCTGAAGCCTCCGACTGGAGATAGCCTTCCCGGCGCTCCAGCTGGCCCGTACTGAACTTGGGGGTGAGTCCGTTGTCGGCGCCGATGTAGAGCTGGCCATCGGCCACAGCCAGGGCGCGCACTTCCTCGAAGGGCGTGTCCATCAGCGTTTCCAGACGCTCGCCCTGGCGGCTGTAGCGCAGGACCAAGCCCCGGCCATGGCTGCCGAGATACCAGCCGCCCTGCCCGTCCGAAGCCAGCGCCGTGAAGGCTGTCTCGTCCG
>JANXYT010000443.1 GCA_025355915.1 Holophagaceae bacterium | reverse complement strand
CCGCTACCTTCATTGCGAGAAACCGGCAGGAACTTCATCACGGTGCTCTCGAACCCGAAATTCATGCTGTTCCTGCTGATCTTCACCGGGTACTGGGTGGTGTACTGGCAGGAGTTCATCACGCTGCCGCTCTACATCGTGAAGTACGTCGATCCGAAGGCGGACACGGAACTGCTGTTGATGACCGGCCCGCTGGTGGTCATCTTACTGACGGTCCTGATCAACCTGGCCACGCAGAAGATCGCCTCCGTGAAGGCGGTCACCATCGGCACCTTGATCTCCTCCCTGGCCTGGCTTGTGTTGATCTTCAAGCCGACCGTGACCGGTGTGATCATCACCCTCGTCTGCGTGGCGCTCGGGGAGATCGTGCAGTCGCCACGCTACTACGAGTACATCTCGCGCCTCGCCCCCCCGGGCCAGCAGGGGACCTACATGGGCTTCGCCTTCCTTCCCATCGGCCTCGGCTCCCTCATCGGTGGCTGGTTCGGCGGGAAGCTGATGCATCACTTCGGTGAAGTGAAGCACCAGCCGACCGGCATGCTCTGGACCATCATCGGGGTGGGTGTGCTTACGGCCGTCCTGCTGTGGGCCTACGATCGCCTGCTCCCCGCGAAGCCGGATGGGACGGCCCCGCTCAAGGCGGGCTGAGAGCTCAGAGGTTCTTCGAGACGAAGCCCCACATGGCCTGGAAGCGGGCCCAGTTGTGCTGGGGAGCGCGGGGCACATGGTCGGAACCGGGCAGCAGCACGATCTGGACGGGGTGTCCTGCCTTCTGCAAAGCATCGATCAGCATGACGCTGTTCTGGGGATGCACGTTGTCATCCAGGGTTCCGTGCAAGAGCAACAGCTTGCCGGACAGGTTCGCAGCGGCCTTCAGCACCGAACTGGATTCGTATCCGGCCTTGTTGCTGGAGGGCAGGCCCATGTAGCGCTCGGTGTAGATGCTGTCGTAGAGGCTCCAGTCCACCACGGGCGCCCCCGCGATGCCCAGCTTCCAGGCCCGGCTGTGGGTGAGGGCGTAGGTGACCATGAACCCGCCATAGCTCCAGCCGTCGAGGCAGATCCGGTCCATGTCGGCCCAACCCTGGGCCTTTAGCCAAGCGTGGCCATCGAGCTGGTCCCGGAGTTCCTGGGCGCCCAGGTCGTGGTGGATGCCGTATGCGCTGGCCAGTCCCTTAGCGGAGGCACTGCGATTATCGCAGATCCAAGTGACGATGCCCTGCTGGGCCAGGAACTGGTACCAGAGCATGCTGCGACTCCAGGCGTCGCGCACCGTGGGGGTGGCCGGTCCGCCGTAGATCTCCTGGAAGACGGGATACCGTTTCGAAGGATCGAAATTCGGCGGCAGGACCAGCATGGTCTCCATGGGGAAGCCATCGCGGGCCTTCACCTGCTGGAACCGGACCTCGCCCAGCTTCAGGGCCTTCAGCTTCTCGCTGGGGTTGGCATCAATGAGTCGCCGCAGCTTCCCTGAACCATCATGCAGGGCTTGCTGGGGTGGCGTGTGGATATCGCTCCAGGTATCGAGGAAGGCGGTGAACGTTGCGTTGAAGCGAACCCGATGGGTGCCGGCTAGCTCGGTGAGGCGGATCAGCCCCTTGCCGTCGAGGCCGATGCGATAGGCATCCTGGCCGATGGGGCTGCGCTCCGTGGCATCGAAATAGAGGCGGCTGCCCTTGGGGTCCACGCCATGCACTTGCTTCACGTCCCAGTCCCCGGCGGTCACCGGGCCAGCCAGACGGCCGTCCTTTCCGTAACGGTACACATGGTGATGCCCCGTGCGCCCTGATTCCCAGAGAAAGCCGCCGTCCGGCAGGAAGTGGGGCAGGGGCAGTCGCTCCTGCCAGGCCAGCCCGTTCTCATGAATGATCAGCTTCGACGCGGCGCCCTCGTATCGGCGCAGATCCAGCCAGCTCTGGATGCGGTCCTGGTAGGTGGCGAGCAAGCGGCCTTCGGGGTCCCAGCCCACCTGCACGATGAGGGTCTCCTGGCCGGGGTAGGGCTCGCCCATCCAGATGGTGCGCCCTTCCAGGTCCACCACACCCAGGCGGGCGATGGGATTGGGGTCTCCGGCCTTGGGGTAGCGGGCCGTCAGGGCCTTCTGCGGCTGGACGCGATCGTCCATGAGCGTGAAAGTCGGCACCTTTGTTTCGTCCAGGCTGAGATAGGCGAGGCGCTTCGAATCGGGCGCCCACCAGAAGGCGCGGAAGCCGCCACGGCCGTAGACCTCTTCCTGGTACACCCAATCGAGACGCCCATTGAATACGGTCTGGCTGCCGCCGGTGGTGAGCCGGGTCTCTTTGGCGGTGGCCACCTCCAGGCGGTAGAGGTCGTTCTCGCGGAGGTCGGCCACCTGGGTGCCATCGGGACTGAAGGTGGGCTCGTCGGGCTTTCCCCCCGCCAGCCATTTGGCCCTCGCGGCCTTCACGTCCACCAGGAAGAGGTCGTCAGCCACCTGGAGCAGGAAGGCGCTGCGACTTTCGTTCCAGATATAGGTGGCTCGACTCAGGGCCGCCTTCGCGGCAGCCTCGGGGGCCCCGGCGGCCACCAGCGCGGCCTGAAGCCGGCTCGGCTCCAGCAGGGGCTTCGATTCCCAGGTGAGTGGATCCACCCGGAAGAGGGTCGCTTGGTCTCCCTCCCGCCGAGTCTGCAGCAGGGCGCCATCAGGCAACCACTCCAACCGGGTGGTGGGGGTGCCCGCATAGGTCTGCTTCTGGGTTGGGTGGGCGATGGCCTCGAGGGTGAGGTGTTCCGTGCCCTGCCCGAGAAGGTATGAGGCGAGGAACAGGCTGGCCAAGTTGGCGCGGAGGGACATGAAGGCTCCGGGGGATGACCTTATGTATATCGCGAAGCGAGGCATTTCTTCGGCTAAACCAGCCTTGAATTCGAACACCTGGCCCAGGGGACTTGGCGCTCAGTTCGGCAGGTGGGGCCGGGTGAGGTTGCGATGGCCAGTGGCGGTCACCAGCAGGTTGTCCTCGATCCTGATCCCGCCACAGGGCGTCAGTTCGTCAATGAGTGGCCAATTGAACATCGCCTTGTGCTCACTTTCGCGGAAGGGACGCAGCAACATGGGAATGAAGTAGAGGCCAGGCTCCACGGTGAACACCTGGTCCGCGTCGATGGTGCGGGTGGTGCGCAGGGTGGGGTGCTGGGGCGGGGGAGGGGCCGGAGTGCCTTCGGGGGATCCCTGCCGGCCTGCCACATCGTGGACCTGGATGCCCAGATGATGGCCCAGGCCGTGGGGGAAGAAGGCACGGCTCAACCCCTTTTCCACGGCCTCCTCGGGCGTCGCGCGTAGGATGCCGCTCTCCTTCAGAAGGCCTGCGATGAACAAGTGGCTTTGGTGGTGGAGGTCGCCGTAGGGCATCTTCGGATTGACCAAGTCGCAGAGCTGCAGTTGGATCTTCTCCATGCCGGCGATGAGGGCCGCAAAGCGGCTGTCGCAGTGGGGCGCGGCCATGGTGCGGGTGATGTCGGCGGCGTAACCCCGCACCTGGGCGCCGGCGTCGATGAGCAGAACCCCGCCATGCTTCACCTTGCGCTTCCCCTCGTAATGGAGGGTGGCGCCCTTCTCATTGAGGGCCACAATGCTGCCGTAGGGCATTTCGTGATCCACGATCCCGGCGGCCTGCACATAGGCGTGGTGGATCTCCAGCTCGCTGGCCCCGGCCATGAAAGCGGTCCGCGCGGCCTGATGCCCCATGGCCGCGATGACAGTGGCCTCTTCGATGCACTGCACCTCGTAGGCGGATTTCGTGGTGCGGTGCCAATCCAGGTGGGCCGTGAGTGAGGCGGGATTCAACTCGAGCCCCGCCACTCCCGCGCGCTCGGTCTCGTTCCCGATGTAAGCGGTCCGGCTCAGGGTGCCCAGCCGCGTCCAGACCTCCTCCACCGTGCCCGCCTCTTCGATATCGAAGGCGGAGGCCCAGAAAGGGTCCCCAAGGGGGGTCTGCTCGTACCAGAAATCCTCGGGCGCGAACCGGATCAGCCGGGGACGCCGGTCGGGACGCAGCACCAGCACATGGTGGGCCCCAGCCATGGGGCACCAGTGGGCAAAGTGGGGCGTGGGATGGAAAGGCGCATCCTGGTCGTCGGCGAAGTGCGTGTAGACTTGGCCGCTGGAGATTACCAGCGCGTCGAATCCGGTCTGGGCCAGGGCCTCCGATGTGGTTCGCTGGCGGTCAGCGAGGTGGGCTTGGAAGCGGGCAGCAAGGTCGGTCATGGGAGTCCCGTTGAAGATGCTCGGAGGGTTGATGATCAGACGATCGGATGATCAAAGGAAGTGGAGGGGCTTCTCTTCCGGCGCGAACCCGTGGCGCACGGCCTTCTCGAAGAAGAGGCCCAGGCTTTCCCGTTCGGCCTCGCCCAGGGTGTAGCTGATGTTCTCGGTGAGGTACTCGTGCAGTTCGATCTTGGTCCAGCCGATGGTCCGCCGGGCCTCCTCCACGATGGCGGGGAGCTGAGCCAGACCGATCTCCAGGCTCTTGTGGAAGAAGGGCGCGACCCCGCCAGGCACGGGCAGCTCCGGGGCGTCCTGCCGGACGAGCCAGAGGGCGAACACGAAGGGTAGGCCGGTCCAGGCGTGCCATTCCTCAGCCAGATCCAGCACGAAGAGCCCCTGTCGTGGCGCCCGCATGGCCACATCGCCGATCATCATGGCCGCGTCGTTCGCTTCCAGCATGGCGGGCAGGTCGGGCCCCATGTCCACGACCGCGGGGCTCACGCCGTAGCGTTCCCGTAGCAGCAGCTGGGCCAACACCACGCTGGTGCGGCTGGACGTGTCCAGGGCCAGGCTCCGAATCTGCTCCGGGGGCACCTTGGAAAGGATCACCACGCTGCGCACCCGCTTGGGTGAGGCGATGCACAGGCCCGGGACGATGCGCAGATCCGGGATCCTCAGATACTCGATGGAGCTGACGATGCCAGCATCCACATCGCCTGTCCGCAGGCGGTCGGCGCAGGCGGACGGGTAGTGGAACTTCAGGTGGAAGTGTTCCCAGCCCAGTCCATGCTTGAACCCGTGGTTCAGGGGCGCGGCATTCAGGTAGTCAATGATGGATAGTCGGAACGGTGCAACGGCCATGGCATGAGTCTACCGGGCCTGCCATCATGACTTCATGGTCGTCTGGCACTACGAGCTGAACACCCCAATGGGGCCCATGCGCGCCGCGTTCGACGGCCGGGGTCGTCTGCGGGAACTGGCGCTGGAAGGACTTGATCCGCGCAAGACCAGCCCCCTCCCCCCCAAGGAACAGCGGGAAGCCAAGCGGTTCCTGGACCGTCAGATCGAGGCCTACCTGGCAGGAACCCTGCGCACCTTCACGGTACCCCTGGATCCGCAGGGGACAGCCACCGAACTCCGGATCTGGGATACCGTGCGCGCCATTCCCTTCGGGCAGTCCCGCCGGTCCGCCGATCTGGGCCTCTGGCTCGGGCTCGACGAGGAAGTGGTCGTGATGGCCTGTGCTGCCAATCCCATTGCTCTGCTGATCCCCGCCCACCGGGTGATCTTGCCGGGGGACGGCCCCATGCCGAAGGCTCTGCGGGATCTCGAATCCGGCCATGGATGGGAAAAGCCCTAAGCGCGGTTCCCGCCCTTCATTCGGGTTCCCTACAGGCTCATAACCCCAAAAAACCGTGATTCTGGCATGCTGGGTTCCATGCTAGGCTCCCTCCTTCATCCGCTCGTTACGCCCGTGGGGGACCTGGGCGCGGCGTTCGGCGATGACGGAAAGCTGATCCAGCTCATCCGGTTCCACGGGGCGCCGCCGCCTTCTCCTGGGGGTCCGGTTCCGAAGAGCCTGCCCTACCTGAAACGTCAGCTGGAGGCCTACTTTTCGGGCAACCTGCGGGACTTCAACATTCCGTTCCGGGTGGAAGGCACAGATTTCCAGCGCCGGGTGTGGAATGAACTCCTGAAGATCCCTTACGGCCAGGCGATTTCATATCTGGAACTGGCGCGCCGCCTGGGGGATGAGAAGTGCATCCGTGCCGCGGCCCGGGCCAATGGCGCCAACCCGATCTCCATCCTTATCCCCTGCCATCGCGTGATTGGTTCGGATGGATCGCTCGTGGGCTATGGCGGCGGACTGGACATGAAGGAGTTTCTCCTTCGGCTCGAGGGCGTACTGCCCAAAGCCCCGCCCCAGCCACGGTTGCCGTTGGTTTGGGATTAAAAAATTCCAGCGCCGATGATCGGAGGACTTCCTCGAGCAGTCCACTTAGCATGAACTTATGCGCTGGACGGACGAGCACCTCTATGAACGGATCCTGGCGAAGGACGCGTCCTTCGATGGCCGGGTTCTGACGGGCGTTCTCACCACCGGGATGTACTGCCTCCCCTCCTGTCCCGCGCGGAAACCCCTGGCCGCCAACGTGCGCTTCTTCCAGGATGAGGCGGCGGCCCAGGCGGCGGGCCTCCGGCCCTGCAAGCGGTGCCGCCCCGATGCGTTCTACCGGGGTGGGGACGCGTACCTGGCCCGGCTGGAGTCGGTCCTGGCGCAGGCCTCGGCGGACCCCGCCGCCTTCCCCGAGGTGGAGTCCCTGGCCGAGGCGGTCGGTGTCGGTACCACCAAGCTGAAGGACCTTTTCCGCGAGCATGTGCACCGGCCACCCGCGGCCTTCCTCCAGCGGATCCGCATCCAGGCAGCCTGCGCCCGGCTCACCTCGGGGAAGGCGGATCTGGCGGATCTGGCCTTCGATGCGGGCTACGAAAGTGCCTCGGGTTTCCACGAGGCCTTCCGGCGGTACACGGGCCTCAGCCCCGGCGGCTATCGGACTCTGCTCGACACGGACCGATTCACCCTCCCGATGCCCCCCGGGTTGCGCGTGCAGGATGTGCTGGCCTTCCACGGCAGGGACGGTCAGAGCGTCTCCGAGCGGGTGGTGGGTAACCGTCTGTGCAAAGCGTTCATGTGCGAAGGGCGGGCTTCGGTCCTGACGCTGGTCTTCGGGGATCAAGTGGAGGTGTCGCTGGTCGGCGCCACGGGTGCCAAAGCCATGGCCAGGGCCCATGGGGCCGCGCTCAGGCTGCTGGGATGGCAGGGCGATCCGGCCGCCTTCGAGGGGGCGCACCCCGAGCTGGCGCGAGGCCGGAAGGGCCTGAGGGTGCTGCTCACACTGGATCCGTTCGAGGCCCTCGTGTGGGCCATCCTAGGCCAGCAGGTGAATCTGGCCTTCGCCTACGCGCTTCGTCGCGATCTGGTCCGCCTGGTGGGTATTCCGGCGGAGGAAGGACTCATCGCCCATCCAGATGCGGCTCATCTCGTCGCCCTGGACGCTGCAGACCTCCAGGCGTTGCGATTCTCCCGGCGCAAGGCCGAGTATCTGCTCCACGCCGCGGCGGAAGTGGCCGCCGGGCGCTTGCGGCTAGAGGATCGGGCCACGGCCACGGGAGCGGCGAGGGACTTGCTCGCTCTGCGGGGTTGTGGTCCCTGGACGACTCAGTACGTATTGATGCGGGGCCTGGGCTTCAGCGATTGTGTGCCGGTGGGGGATGCGGGACTCACATTGGCCCTCCAGCGATGGTTCGGGCTCGACACGCGCCCGGACGGCCCCGAAACCCTCCACCTCATGACCCCTTTCGCGCCCCACCGCAGCCTCGCCACCTTCCACCTCTGGGCCAGCCTGAAGGGAACCCCCGCATGAGCGCCATTCGCCGGATCGACACATCTCTCGGCCCCGTGCAGGCGGCTTTCGACACCGAGGGTGCCGTCCTCTACCTGGGCTTTTCCGATCATGAATTCCGCACGCCTCTGCTGGCGAAACTGGCCCGCCTGAAACCGGTGATGCACGCTGATGCAGCCACCGTGGCCCGCCTGCGGGAGCAGCTGGAGGCCTACGCCGCAGGTTACTGCAAGGCCTTCGACATTCCCTTCCGCCTTCACGGCAGCCCCTTCGAACAGCGGGTCTGGGCGGCCCTCCAGCGCATCCCCTTTGGGGAAACGCGCAGCTACGGGCAACTGGCCGCCGAGCTTGGCGACCCGAACCTCAGCCGCGCCGTGGGCCGCGCCAATGGCGCCAACCCCGTGTCCATCCTCGTCCCCTGCCATCGCGTGATCGGTGCCACCGGCGCCCTCACTGGCTACGCCGGCGGCTTGGCCATGAAGGAACGGCTGCTGCGGCTGGAAGGTGTGATCAGGGGCTGACGGCCCGCAAGGGGCCACGCTCAAGCACCAGCCGGGTCTCTTCCGTGGCGCTGAAAGCCGCCTTGAGCAAGGCCAGTCCGCGATCCATGTCCACGTCCCCGCAGCTGAAGAAATCCACGGCGGCGAAACCATGTTCGGGCCAGGTGTGGATGGCCAGGTGGCTTTCCGCGATGATCACGGCGCCGCTCACGCCGTGGGGGCTGAAGTGGTGGAAGCTGTGGGTGACGATGGTGGCACCAGAGGCCTCCGCGGCCCGCAGCATGGCCGAGGTGACAAGGCCCAAATCCGCAAGGGACGTGGCATCACAGCCGGTGAACTCCGCCAGGAGGTGGCGGCCCAGGGCGCTCATGGGCGCTTGGTCATCAGGGCCACGCATTCCACATGGCTGGTGAGGGGGAAGAGGTCCAGCACGGCCAGCTGATCGATTTTCCAGGTCGTGCCCAGGCGCTTGATGTCGCGGCAGAAGGCGGCGCCATCGCACCCCACCAGCACGAGGGTGCCGGCGCCGGCGGTCGCGAGCCGATCACTAAGGGCGGGTTCAAGGCCCGCGCGGGGCGGATCCAGCAGGATCACGTCATCTGCGTTGCCGAGGCCATCGGGCACCCACTGGGCCACGTCCGCCACCAGGCATTCGGAGGTGAGGCCGGCGGAGTCCAGGTTTCGCCGCGCCCAGGCCACGGCGGATTCGCCGAATTCCACGAGGATCCGATGCCTGAAGCGGTCGCCCAGCATCGCGGAGAAGAAGCCCACGCCGCCGTAGAGGTCGTACAGGGTGTTTCCCTTCAGATCCCAGGACCGCAGGAGTTTGCCGAAAGCTTCCGCCGCCCAGGGTGGGCTGACCTGGAAGAAGGCGCCGGGTTCATGCAGGAGCGTGGCCTCCCCGAGTTTGTGGCGGATGGGTTCGGTACTGCGTTGCCAACCGTCGGGTTCAAGGATCCAGGTCCGCCCCTTCTCATCGGCAGCCCACACCCTCTCGGCCGGGGTGCCCGTGGACAGCTCCCATCGTCCTGGCCGCGCCGGCAGGGCCAGACCGGTGAGAGCCTCCTGCAGGCGGGGGATCGCCTTCGATAGGGGATCGGCTGCGGCGGGACAGGCGGATACGGGCACGATGGCGTGGCTGTGCCGCCGGAAATAGCCCAGGGCCGAACCATCCCAGTGCAGCTGGATCCGGTGGCGGCGGGCGTCTTCAGGGGCGGGGTGCCAGGTCCAGGGCACGTCCTCGCCCAGCTGGCGGCGCAGCAGATCGGTCGCCATCTGGCGTTTGAGGTCCGCGGTATGGCGACCGGCCTCCCAGAGCTCACAACCGCCGCAGGTCTCTGCGACGGGGCAGGCGGCCTGGACCCGTCGCGGATCGCGGGTGATCCAGCGGGTGACGCGGCCTTCGCCGTGGCGGGCTTTCCAGATCACTCCGGCCTCGACGACCTCGCCCGGGAAAAGGGCGAGGGGCGCCTCCAGCAGCAGCAGGCGGCCGTCTTCGGACCGGCCCACGCCTTTGCCACCCCAGGCCAGCCGCTCGATGGGGCCATGCCAGCTTTCAGTGGGAGAAGGGGAATTCCGATATGCTGGCGATACCTTCGTTGTTCTGGAGCCTGAGCCCGTCTTCCTGGAGCCTGATTCCGCCTTGCGTTTCACGGTCGCCGTCCCCCCAGAGCACCGTAACACCCTCTCGGAGCTCTCGGCCGGAGAGATGCGCCAAGCCTTGGTGTTCGCGGATGAAGCCCCGGCGGATGTGACCCTCGGTATGCCCGGTGAAGGGTTGTTCGCGGCCTGTCATTCCTGGCCCGGAAACGACGCGGCCGCGGCCCTCATGAAAGCGGGTTGGGAGCGCGCAAAGGACCGGCGATCCATGGACCGGCTCCACGAGGTGGGGCGGGCCCTCGTGTCGGAGCAGAACCTGGACCGATTGCTCGACCTGATCCTCACCAAGGCCCGCGAATTGGTGAAGGCCGAAGCTGGGTCCATCTACCTCCTGAACGGCGAAGGGGATGGCCGGGAGCTGCTCTTCGCCCACACCCAGAACGCAAAGGTGAAGCTGCCGTTCCATCGCATCGTCATGCCTGTGACCCACCAGACCCTTGCTGGGTTCGTCGCACTTAGCCGGGAAACCCTCAACATCCAGGATGTCTACCGGATTCCCGATGCGGCGCCCTACCGGTTCAATGACAGCTTCGACCGGCAGGCCGGGTACCGCACCACATCGGTCCTGGTGGTGCCCATGCAGGATACGGAAGGCTGTGTGCTGGGCATTCTCCAGCTGTTGAACCGGCTGGACGACGATGCTGGAGGGGGCGGATCGTTCTCGGCCGAGGACCAGAGCCTGGCCCAGAGCCTTGCGGGCCAGGCGGCGGTGGCCGTGAAGAATGCCCAGCTGCGCGAGGAAATCGAGCAGTTGTTCGAGGGCTTCGTGGCGGCCTCCGTGACGGCCATCGAAGCGCGAGACCCGGTCACCAGCGGCCATTCGGGCCGGGTAGCCGACCTGACGGTAGGGCTGGCCGAGGCGGTCAACGCCACGCCCAACGGCACCTACGGCGACTTGGTGTTCACGGACCACCAGCTGCGGGAGATCCGTTACGCGAGCCTGCTTCACGATTTCGGCAAGGTGGGTGTCCGCGAGCAGGTGTTGGTGAAAGCGAAGAAATTGGACCCCAGCCAACTGGAGCTCATCCTCCAGCGGCTCCGCCAGAGGGAATTGGAAGAGGCTCTGGCCCTGCTGTCCCAGGCCTGGCGCAGGGGGGATCCTTTTGAGGGATCTCGCTGGGAACAAGTCATCCAGGACCGGCAGGCTGAGACTGAGCAGCTCATGCACCTGGTCCGACTCAGCAATGAACCCACGGTGCTGGCTCAGGAGGTGGCCGAGGGGTTGGGCCTGTTGGAGGATCTCACCTTCACCCACTGGAATGGCGAGCGCCGGGAGGTGGTTGAGCCCGAGCATCTGGCCAGTCTTCGGATCCGCCGCGGCAGCCTTTCGGAGGTGGAGCGCCTCGAGATCGAAAGCCATGTGACCCACACATTCCGTTTCCTGGAGCGCATCCCCTGGACTCGGGATCTGGCTGGGATTCCTGAGATTGCCTACGCCCACCACGAGCGCCTCAGCGGCCGGGGCTATCCCCGCCAGCTGGGCGCAACGGAGATCCCCGTCCAGAGCCGGGCCATGGCCATCGCGGACGTGTTCGACGCCCTCACGGCCCGAGACCGGCCCTACAAGGGCGCCGTGCCCCTCGAACACAGCCTGGCCATCCTCGAGGAGGAGGCCCGCGACGGGGCCATCGATCACCCCCTGCTGGACCTGTTCATCGAAGCCAAGGTGTTCGAGCGGACTACATCTAGGGGCTAAGGGTGGAGGGTAGGCGCCGATGACGGTAGGCTAGAGGATTGGAGTGCCCATGTCCGAACGCGAAGCACGTACGATTGATTTGCAGGGAATCATGGACCTGCTCCCCCACCGGTACCCGCTCCTCCTCGTGGACCGGATTCTCGACTTTGAACCCAAAGAATGGATCCGGGGGCTCAAGAACGTCAGCTTCAACGAGCAGGTCTTCCAGGGCCATTTTCCCAGCCGGCCCGTGTTCCCGGGGGTCTACATCGTGGAGGCCATGGCCCAGACCGGCGGCTGCCTCCTCATGCGGGAGTTCGAGGACCGGGCCAAGAAAGTGATCTACTTCATGGGCATCGACGCCGTGAAATTCCGTAAGCCAGTCCTCCCCGGCGACCAGTTGGTCATGGAGGTGAAGGTGGTCCAGATCAAGGGACGCATCTGCAAGATGCGGGGGGAGGCCTTCGTGAACGGCCAGAAGGTCGCCGAGGCGGAGTTCATGTCCATGCTGATGGACCTGGCGGAGGGAGAGGGAAAATGAGCGCGCAGATCCATCCGAGCAGCGTGGTGAGTCCGGAGGCCCGTCTGGGCGAGGGCGTGATCGTGGGGCCGTTCTGTCTCATCGAGGGCAACGCCGTGATCGGCGCCCGTACTCTGCTCCGCAGCCACGTGGTCATCGGCCCCCACACTGAAATCGGCGAGGACAACGACATCTATCCCCACTCCACCCTAGGAATGGGCCCCCAGGACCTCAAGTTCAAGGGCGCGCCCACGCGCCTTCAGGTGGGCCATCGCAACGTGATCCGCGAAGGTTGCACCCTCCATCGGGGCACCGAGGGCGGTGGCGGGCTGACCACCATGGGGGACGACAACTTCCTCATGACAGGTTCCCATGTGGCCCACGACTGCCATGTGGCGAGCAAGAACATCTTCGCCAACTGCGCCACCCTCGCGGGTCACGTCGAAGTGGGCGATGGGTGCAACATTGGCGCCTTCTCTGCCGTTCACCAGTTCTGCCGGGTGGGTGATCACGCCTTCATGGGCGGCTTCACTGTGGCCACCCAGGACGTGCTGCCCTTCATGAAGACGGCCGGCGCCCGGGACACCAAGAGTTATGGCGTGAACACCATCGGCCTCCAGCGCAAGGGTTTCCCCTTGGAGGTGGTCGAGGGCCTGAAGAAGGCCCACCGCCTGCTCTTTCATTCTGGCCTTCTGCGGGAAGAGGCCATGGCCCAAACCGAGAAGGAAGTGGGCCACATCGCCGAAGTCGCCTACCTCCTGAAGTTCATCCGAGAGGCCAAACGGGGCGTGCACCGTGGCTGACAAGCGCCACGCCACCCTCGCCATCATCGGCCTTCCCAACGCCGGCAAGTCCACCCTGCTGAACGCCCTGCTGGGGCAGAAGCTTGCGGCCACCAGCCAGATCCCCCAGACCACCCGGACCCGGGTGCTAGGCGTGGTGGATCGCGGGGAGGTGCAACTGGCCTTCCTGGATACGCCGGGCATCCACCTGCCCAAGCACGCCCTGAACGAACGCATGATGGCGCATGTGGAACAGGCCCTGGAAGAGGCCGATCTGCTGCTCTGGGTGGTGGACGCGGACGATTATCTCGGCACCGGGGAACACGCCCTGGCCAAGCGCCTCCGCAAGCTGGGCAGGCCGACCTACTTGTTGCTGAACAAGGTGGATCTGCTCTCCAAAGGCCGCCTGCTCGAAAAGATTGCCACCTACAAGGAGCTGCTCCCCTTCAAGGAGATCGTTCCCATCGGGGCCAAAATGGGCCTGAACCTGGATCCCCTCTGGACGATCCTGGAGCGGGACGCCGTTCAACCGGGCTGGCCCTACGATGCCGAAGTGTTCACCGATCAGACCGAACGGTCCCTGGCCTCGGAGTTCATCCGGGAGAAGGTGCTTCGCAAGACCCGCGAGGAAGTGCCCCATGGGGTGGCAGTGCTGATCGAACAGTGGATCGAGCCCGGCCATGCGGACTATCCTGAAGATCTTGGACCCGAAGGCATCTTCATCGCCGCCATGATCATGGTGGACCGTGATGGCCACCGCAAGATCCTGCTTGGGACTGGCGGCGAGATGATCAAGGACATCCGCCAGAGCGCCCAGCGGGAGCTGAGAAAGCTGCTCCAGCGACCCGTCCGCCTGGAGCTGTTCGTGAAGGTGGACGAAGGTTGGCGGGATCGACCTGAGCGGCTGGATCGGCTGTCGATCTAAACCTAAATCGACAGATCCGTCGCACGGTGTTCTGCATCGAGAGGCGCCAGGCCATCGGTGCCGGTGACGGAGGTGTACTGGCCCCGGCCCGGATCGAAGGCGAAGACCTCGCCCGTCTCGATCTTGTACACCCAGGCGTGCAGGTGCAGCATGCCGTTCGCCATGGCCTTGGCCACGGCGGGGTGGGCGCGCAGGTTCTCCAGCTGCACCAGGGCGTTTTCCTCCACGGTGGCGTGGAGCAGTTCGTGACCCTTCAGGTGGCCGTAGCTCTCCCACATGATTCGCTCCGTGGCGCGGGCGTGGGCCAGCCAGGCCCTGGTCGCGGGGAGTTCGCCGAGCTGGTCGGGCTCCAGCAGGGCCCGCATGGCGCCACAGTTGGAATGGCCACAGACGATGATGTCCTTCACGTGCAGGCTGGCCACCGCGAACTCGATGCCGGCGGCCATGCCACCCATGCTTTCGTAGGGTGGCACGAGGTTTCCGACGTTGCGCAGAATGAACAGTTCCCCGGGCTCGGTCTGGGTGATCAGGTTCGGGCTGATGCGCGAATCGGAGCAGGTGATGAAAAGGGTTTCCGGAGTCTGGTCCTGTTGGTCCAACCGCTCAAAGAGCTCCTTGTGGGAGCTGAAGATCTGGGTCTGGAATTGATGGATGCCTTGGACGAGCTTCTGCATCCTTCAAGTCTACCGGAGGTCAGAATCCAGGATCAATCTAGAGGCTCAGGCGGGCCATGTGCTCTTCAGGTGTGATCGGCGTGTTCGGTTCGTCGTGGATGATCTTGCCATCCCGGAGCTTGACGATGCGGTGGGCGTGGCGGGCGATATCCTCCTCGTGGGTGACGAGGATGATGGTGTTGCCCTTCTGGTACAGATCCTCGAAAAGGGCCATGATCTCGATGCTGGTTTTGGAGTCCAGGGCACCCGTGGGTTCGTCTGC